>NZ_JBATWY010000227.1:0-4487 GCF_049672945.1 Haloferula sp.
CTCCCCGCAACAAACTGAACACCGCGGAAGTCACTCGCGATGGTGTAGCTGGCAAAATCGATGGTCCCTTGGCTGGCACCATCAATAAACCATTCAAACTCGCTGCTCTCTGGCAAGCCAACGGCCCGGATCGTGTGAAAGTCATCGATCGAACCCGCGCCCAAGCTGACCAAAGTACCGCCATTGGGTTCCACATAGAAGTTCCCATCCGCATCTTGGCCGACCCAGAACCCGACCCGCGTGCTACCACTGAGACCCCAGCCTGGATCGTCGGCCAGAGCCAGGCCCCACGAGGTAAATCCGGAGGGCCCCGGGGCCAGATTCGATGACTTGACGGTGAATTCGAAAACCCAGCCGTCGTAATACATCGCGCCGAGTTCGGAGCGCGTCAGGAATCTTTGGTAACCGGGAAGATTGAACGCCCCGTCCGTCAACTGGTCATGAATCTGCCACGCCACGCCCCCCGGAGCCGCCACCGGTCCGACATTGGCAGGAAAATCGATTCGACCATCGGTGTCACCATCCGTTCCTGGTTCGGTGGTATCGGATGACACCCAGCCTTGGGTCACAGGATTTGGATCAGCTGCACTCGAGTCATAAATGACGTCCGCTGAGGCGGCTTGAAGCACAGGAAGCGCGGCGAAAAGTGCGCAAAGAAGAAGGACGGCGTATTTCATGGGACTGGAAGTGGGATGGATTGGAACGACTCGTTCCACCCTAGTTCTAAGGACAATTACGCAAGTCATTACAGGCGAATTGGGATTTTTAAAAGATTTTCCGACCTTCTGCCTGTTTCACCCGAACCGCGGTCCCCGAGCCCTACCCCAGCGATTCCATCAAATGACGAAGCTCCCCCTCGACCTCATCCTCGTCGGCCACTGTCGCCATGACCTGCCACCGCATCAGCTCTCCAAAGCGCTTCCGCAGCCGGAAAACCGCCACCCCCACCGCATTTTCACGCATTCCCAAACGCTCCGCCACCACCCGGTAGCCATCGCCATCATCCGTCAAAAATGGCCGTAACTCATTGAAAAGAGCCTCTTTCCCCTTCGCCCGATACTCTTCTTCAAGCTCCCCGAGGGTCGCTTCCAGCACCGCATGCGCCCAACTGCGGTCGAATGCCAGCTCCGGCGATCCCGTCTCGCCCTCAAGCACCTCCTCGAGCGCCGCCGCATCAAAAGACAGGATCTCCTTCCCCCCGCCACGCTTCTGAGCCTGCGCCTTGTCGCGCTCATCATTGAGAAATCGCTTGAAAGAGGTCAGCAGAAAGGAGCGCAGCCGCCCTTTCTCCTGCCGTGCACGATCCAGAAAGGCCCCGCCGATCATTTTCGCAAAAAACGCCTGAGTCGCGTCCTCGGCATCGTGCCGCGAGCACCCGCTCCGCCGCGCAAAGGCATACAATGGCGGCCAATAGATCGCGCACAGCTTCTCCATCGCCAGCTGGGCATCGCGATCATCGCTGCGCGTCTGGACCACCATCGTCCACGCCGTTGACGGAAATCCCGAACTTCCCTGCCGCGTCATGTCTTCCATTCGCCGCCCAACCTGCCGCAAACCCGCCGGACTTCAAGACCGCCGATCCCGCTCGCCGACCCTCCCCCTCCCGTGTAGCCTCGCCACGCCGCATGCCACGCCTTCTCCAGCGCCAGCGACTCTACCGCCGCCTGCTCGTTTGCGCGGTGCTCCTCCTCAGCCTGCTCGCCGCCCTCTACTTCCATTCGGAAAAGCAGAACCGCAGCCTCGTCGAGCAAGCCGCCACCCAGCAGCGCGCCGCCAATCTCGGCAACCGCGCCCGCGAGCAGGCCGAAGACCTCGCCGCCTTCATGCTCGATGACCTGCGCGATCAGCTCGTCCCCCTCGGCCGTACCGAACTCCTCGGCGATGCCGCCAATCGCACCCTCGAATACTTCGAAAACCTTCCTCCCGAACTCATCACCCCCTCCACCCTCGAAGCGCGCGCCTCGATCCTCGGCACCCTCGCCAATGTCCACCACGCCCGTGGCGACCTCGATCAGGCCGCTTCATTCTGGGAACGATCCATCACCCTTCGCAAAGAAATCCTCGCCGACTCCCAGGACCCCCTTTCCGACACGCTGAAAATCGCCGGAGCCTTCAACGAACTCTCCATTCCGCTCCTCGAAGCCGGAAAAATCGCAGCCGCACGCGAAGCCTGCAAATCCGCCCTCGCCCAGCTCGACACCCTGCCCGCCGATACTGCCGACCCCGACATTCTCACCGCCCGTGCCGCCACCCGCTTCGCCCTCGGCGACTGCGAGCGCACCGCCGGCAACATCGAAGGCGCGCTCATCTACTATGAAAGTAGTATTGAAATCCTCGGTGAAGAGCCCCCCACAAGCATCACCGCCCTCCAGCTGCTGATGACCTGCCACAACAACTCGGGCTTCTGCCACATGAGCTTCGGCAATGATCAGGCCGCCGAAGAATCCTACGCGCTCGCCCTCGAACCCGCCAGAAGCCTCATCCAGCTCGAACCCGAAAACCGCCACTGGCAAAAGGAAATCGCCACCCTGCTCAACAACCTCGGAACCATTCATGACGAACGCGAGGACTTCGAACGCGCCCTCCCCTTCCTCACCGAAGCCCTCGCCCTGAGGGAAAGCCTCGTCGCCTGGGACCCCGCCAACACCCGCTGGCAGCTCGATCTCTCCAACTCGCTGCGCAACATCGCCTCCCTCCACCTCAGCGAAGAGCAAACCGAACTCGCCTTCCCTCCCGCACGCCGCAGTCTCCGCATCTATCAAAACCTCCTCGCCCGCGAGCCCGGCAACCTCGAATGGCTCGACCACATGCAGCGCGAAACCCGCCGCTTCACCCAGCGCTTCACCGATCTCGGCGATGAAAAAAGCGCCCGCACCCTCAACGAGGAAGCACGCCTCTTCGCCGAAAACCTCGACCAGCCCAGTGTCGCTTCCGCCAGTTGGAACCAATTCCTCTCCCGCCTCTACAACGACCTCAGCGCCATGTCGGACGAAGCACCCGACAGTCAAATCGAAGCCCGCCTCCGCTCCACCATCCTGCGTGCCGAAAATGTCAGCGAATCCCCCGAAGATCCCGAAACCATCTACCAACTCGCCGCCGGCTTCCTAGACCTCGGCGAAGATCACCTCCGAGCCGGCAACGACGCCCAGGCTCTCACCTGCTACCAACTCGCCCGCTTCCTCCTCGAAACCCGCACCCCCGAACGATTCTACCGACGCGAACTCCTCATCGACCTCTGCCTCCGCCGCATCCACCATCTTACCCGCGAGCTCCGCCAGCATGAGAAACCCCTCATCAAGAGCGGTACCGAGTGGAAATACTACGACCTTCGTAATCCACCTTCCGCCGATTGGAACAGCGAATCATTCGACGACAGCACCTGGGAATCCGGCCCCGCCCAACTCGGCTACGGCGATGGCGATGAAGCCACCCTCCTCGACTTCGGCCCCGATCCCCTCCGCAAGAACCTCACCGTCTGGTTCCGCCACGACTTCACCCTCGATCGACCCATCGGCCTCCTCCCGCTCCGTCTCAGCCTGCTCTGCGACGACGGCGCCGTCGTCTACCTGAACGGCATCGAGATCCTCCGCCAAGGCATCCCCGACGGCCCCGTCACTCCCACCACCGTCTCCAATCTCACCGTCAGCGGCCTGGCCGAAGAAATCCATCACATCTTCATCCTCGACCCCTCCACCCTGCCCCTCAAACAAGGCCGCAACCTCATCGCCGTCGAAGTCCACCAGAACGAAGCGGCCAGCAGCGACATCAGCTTCGACCTCGAACTCCTCCCCGCCGCGCCACTCCCCGCATTGCTGGAAAACTTCAAGCTCACCGAAGCCCAAACCTTCCTCGCCGAAGCCATCCCCCCCATCCTCGAAAAGTGGATCAAGGACGAAACCGTCCCCGCGGCACCATGACGCATCTGAAAAAGGCCGAACGAAGGCAAACTTCGAAATAGCCCGACGGAAGTCAGGGTCCGTATCTGAGGCGAAAGAAAAGGATCAGTCCGGATACTCAAGGGCTAAGACTTCCCCCGACCACCCGTTTCACAAAACCCTCTCACAAAATCCTCGTCGGCCGCTAATCTGCTGTTTGCCTGGCATCCTTTTGGGGTTCACCCACCGTAGCAAGCGAATGATGGCTTGCATCGGAGACCCACTATTCAGTAAAAAACCTTCATAGTTTCAATCTTAATGGGTTGTGCCCCCGTCAGCTCCGTTCCCTTCAACTACTAGGGAGTCATTAATTCGGTCGCCAGAAATCCCCTCTTGAGCGGCTTGGATTCAAGACCGAAGTGCGACAGATTGGGCATGTGAATTACAGTCAAATCAGCAAGGAGGAGCGATATGCCATCGCCGCAATGCGCGGAGAGTATGTAGGAGTCGCAGAGATCGCAAGGCGCCTGGCGCGTCATCCCAGTTCGATCTACCGCGAACTCAAGCGCAATGCCTCGGTTCATGACGGGAACTATCGGGCGGAACATGCTT
>NZ_JBATWY010000228.1:0-30463 GCF_049672945.1 Haloferula sp.
GAAAGGAGGTCGGTGGAGATGTCGCCTTCACCGGCGATGAAGGTGACGATCTGGACCTCTTCGGGGACGTCGGGGAGTTTGGTGAAGAACTCGGCGGCGGCGTAGCTTTCGAGGATGTCCTTGGCGATGGGGTTGCCGGCTTTGAAGGCGGCTTCGAGGCGGGCGGTGTCGGCATCGTAGAGGAAAACCTGGGTCTTGAGGACTTCGGCGGCCTGTTGAGCGATGTCGGCATTTTCGCCGAGCGCGAGATTGAGGAGGACCTCGATGGAGGCTCCGCCCTTCATGTGGGAGAGTAGCTCGAAGGCGAAAGTCGGGGTGATTTCCTCCGCGACGGATGTGCCGAGGATGATTTCCTCGAGGAATCGGGCCTTCTCGCCGGCGGCGCTGGTGGTGCCGGGAAGGGTGTTGTAGATCAGGAAACTGAGAGACTCCTTCCGATGCTCGTTCGCGGGGTCTTTGATTTGCGCGATGATTTCGGCAAGCAGCTCGCCGCTGTCGATCGGTTTGGGATGCAGACTTTCGGTTTTGCGGGCCTCGATCTCCTCAAGGTATTCCTGATACAAGCTCATGTTCAATCAGTGGGGAAAAATGGTCAGTGGATTGGTCGGCGCGGAGTGAGAGCAAAATGTGCGCAGGGTTTCCAAAGTCAGTCGAGAGTCTGAAGGTTGAAGGGTTCTGGGGCAACTCCCTCCGGGACAGGGGCGGGAGATTAGGAATGAGCGGGAAAAAGTCAAAGAATGATGGTTCTTGGCGATTGCCCGCTGGGATTGAGAGGGCTAGCGTCGTGCCATGTGTGGGGGAAAGAGCATTTTCGGTGCCGTTTTATTGCTGGCAGGCTGTGGTTTGGTTTCGGATCCGATTCCCGAGGCGACTCCGGAAATGGCACTGGAGATGGGGGTCGAGCAGGCTCAGTTGGAACGCGGGCGGGAAATGTATCTGGCGAACTGCCATCATTGTCATGAGCGGGTGCTTCCCGAAGCGGTCGATCCCGAGGGTTGGCGGTCGATCATTCCCCATATGGCGAAGAATGCGGAACTCAACGAAAGCCAGCAGACCGACGTGCTGATCTATCTGATGGCGGCCCACGGAACCGTTCACGGATTGAACCTCGAGCATTGATCCCGTGAAGAAATTCCTGTCGTTTTTGATGCTGGTCTCTCTGGCGGGGTGTCAATCCGGGGCACCGGATGCGCTGCCGGACGACCCGATGCGGGTGCTCGAAACCAAGGCGGTGGCGCCGATTCCGAGCCCGGAGATGGCGCAGCGCTCCGGAAAGTCATTGGCGTCTCTCAGGGAGGGATATCGGGTGTTCATGGCCAACTGCATCGAGTGCCATGGCGTGAGAATCCCGGTGGATTCCGAAGATCCGAGCTGGCATCCGACGATGCGAGGGATGTCCTGGAATGTCGGGCTGAGCGCTTCGAGCGAGGAGGCGGTTATCGATTACCTGCGGGCGGCATCGAAGGAATGATCGAAGGGAGAAGTCCGGGGTTGAGGCAGGCATGTCCGATCCCTACGCTCTCGGGCATGTCGATCGCAAACGCTCTGATCTCGCTGGCTTGTTTGTCACTCGTGGTTTCCTGCGGGACGGGCGGGGGATCCGGTGCCGCGAGTGGCGAGATGGGGGATATCACGGACGACGGAGCGGTCGGAGGCATTTCCGAAGTGCCCAATCCATCGCCGGAAATGGCGCGGGCGAGCGGGACGCCACTCGAGCAGCTCCAGCACGGTCATTCGACCTACATGCTGCATTGCGGGCAGTGTCACACCTACATGATTCCCAAGGATTTTTTTGAGGACGAGCTGGAAGACGCGATGCCAAAGATGATCAGGCACGCTGGCTTGCAACCGGCTGATGAGAGCGCGGTCTTGTCGTATGTGCTGGGGGTGAAGAAGCTTGAGGGCTGAGCTTGTGGCTTTTTGAAGGACCTCGTTGAGGGAGCTTGTAGGGAATGAGGTAGTCTGATAGATCATAGGAGTGATGAAAGAGCGGATCGCAGTTTGGTTTGCAGTCGCGGTGCTGGCCGGATGTGCGGTGCCGTCGGCCTTGCCACCGGTGCCGGATGGGGCGATGGCGAAATCGAGTGGGGCATCGCTTGAGACCCTGAAGCGCGGACGGGCTGTGTATCTCTCTGATTGCACCCGCTGCCACGAAGCGATGATGCCGGCGGATATTTCGCAGGAGGACTGGCATATCGTCCTTCCGGGAATGGCTTGGAATTCGGGCATCAGTGCTGCCGATGAGGAAGCGGTCGAAGCCTATATCCTGGCAGTGAAAGCCGGAGAATCGGGGGCATGACGGGCGATGGCAGGGCTCCGGCATGAATGCTCCGCTTGAGTTGATGGCTTTTGCCGGTGTGCTGGCGCTTGGGCAATTCAGTCCGGGTCCCGACATGCTGTTGCTGACGCGGACGGCGCTGAAAGAGGGCGCGCGGAGCGGGGTGCTGATGGCCTCGGGGATTGCCACGGGTCTGACTTTCCACGCGGCGCTGGCGATTACCGGGATGGCGGTGGTTTTTGAACGTTCCGCGTGGCTGCGCGAAGGCATGCACTGGTTGGCGGCGGTGTATCTCGCGTGGCTCGCTTACCAGATGCTCAGGGAGTGGTTCGTTCACGTGTATTCGGGCGCGCGCTATGAAGAGGTGAAGCCGAGCAGCAAGAAAGGAGCGTTTGTTCAAGGTCTACTCTGCAATCTATTCAACCCCAAGGTCGTGGTGTTCTTGGCGGCGGTGGTGACGCCTTTTCTTGCGGGAGAGCGGCCTGGCTGGTGGCCATGGGCGCTGTGGGCGATCGTGGTCATCGAGGGGCTGACGCTTTGGGCTCTCTGGGCGCTGGTATTGCAGGCAGGACCAGTCAAAGAGGCCTATCGCAGGGCCGGACCATGGATCATGCTCGCCTTCGGGGTGGCCATGATCGGCCTTGCGGTGAAGATCGTTGTTGGGGTGCTGTGAGCCTGCGTTCCTGAGATGGGGAGGCTATTCGAAGACCGGTGCCTGATGATCGGTGAAGGGCTTTTCTGTTAGATAATAAGAGTGGGGATAGTCCGGCAGCGGTCCGGCGTCTGGGGGAAGCGGGATGCTTCCGTATTTTCCATCTTCGGGCTGGCTCACGGCGATGTTGACCGGAGTTCCAATACTGACGATCTCGTAGAACTTCGGAGCGACGTTGCGGTGCATGCGGATGGAGCCATCGGTGCATGGGATATGCTTGATCCAGCCGGTATGGAATCCGAAGCCGGGCTTCAACTCGACCCAGTAGGGAAGGGGCATGCCTTTGAACGACCAGCCGGCAGGCCTTTTTGCCAGCGTGGATTTCTTGATTCGGTCGCCGGAGGAGACGAAGCCGAGCCCGGGCGAGCGCTTGGTCCGGTCTTTCTTGAGAATACGGAAGTCGCCAAGCGGGGTGGGCGTTTCGGAGGTGCCGACGGAGACTGGCATGACCAGCAGGGGTTTCGAGCCCTCCATGACATAGACTCGCTGGCGGGAAGTTGAAACCTTGACTCTAACAGCTGACGGATCGGATGGCCTGCTGGCAGGACGATCGTAGGCGTTGTAGACATCGAGTCCCGAAGGTTGATTCGCAGGCGTCGTGCATGAAGGCAGGGCGAGTGCTGCGAGAATGGGCAGGAGGAACTTCATCAGCGAGGTCTGGGTTAGGTCAGAACTCAGAAGGAGACAAGTCGCGCGGCGTGGAGGCTCTGAATTCGACTTGAGCAGGTCATGGTTTCATTGAACGCGTTCCCATTTGCTGACCCGGTTATTGATGAACCAGACGGAAGCTCTTCGATAGGGAACATAAGTCACCTGGGGTGCCACGGCATAGCCGTAGCGGGGATAGCGGCGGCCAAAGTATCCGTATCCACCGCCGTAGTAGGCTCCATAGACATTCGTCGTGTAGATCGGCGTCGAACCGGCGTAGTCCCAGCGGAGCGTGGTGGCATTTTCATCCGCGCCAGCCATTTCGCGGGCGGGTCTTCCCCATGCGTAATAGACCGCTTCGGGGCTCATGCCGCTCTGGATTTTCCCCTGCCTGATGAGTGCCTGGTCTTCGCTACTGAGTCTCGAGAAATTCTCTGGGCTCTGGGCGATGCGCGTTTCGGGGGTGGAAGGGGCGCAGGCACCGAGGATGGCGACAATGCAGAGGAGGCCAAAACGGATCAACATACCGGGATCATGGCCTCGGAATGCGTTTGGTGCAACTTCCCCGACGCGGCTGGTTGGCAGATTGGCGGGCAACTTGCAGGCTTGGGGCGATCAAGCCAGGGAAGAAATCGGACCAGGATGGATAGGATAGGTAGGATGAAAGCAACGGAATCTGATCATCTTGATGAGTGAGCTCCGATTCTGGCCTAAAACTGAGGACAATGACTCCAGAGTCCTATCCATCCTGGTCCGACAAAACTCAATGGGAGCTGGATTTTCCCCTAACTTGATCGCCCTACTTGCAGGCTTGGGGAAACACGCTTGCCAAGGCGGAAGGAGAGCGCTCAGTCTTCGTCCGTAGCCTATTGATCGAATGTCCGACCTACTTGACGAAAACGAACTGGAGTCCGCCCTGAAGAAGTGTCCTGAATGGGATATCGAAGGGAAAACCATTACCCGATCGATTGAATTCGAAGAATTCATGGATGGTATTGATTTCGTCAACCTGCTGGCGGAGGTGGCCGAGGAGGCCCAGCATCACCCGGACATTACGATCAATTACAACCGGGTGACGATCAGCCTGACCACGCACGATGCCGGAGGTGTCACCGAAGCCGACCTCGAGTTGGCGCAGCGGGTGGACAATCTGGTGGATTGAAGCGCTAGCGGGGAAGCATCAGCTCGTCGTCCTTCAGGCCGGTCACATGACTGAGGCCCTTGAGTAGCTTCTTGAGGGTAAAGAACAGGAAGATGAGGAGCGGCACGCCGATGACGGCGAAGCCCCAGCCGGTGAGTTTGCCGATGATGCCGTTGTACACTTCGAGGGCGTCGGCGGCGGTGCGGTCGAAGCCGCGGAAGAACCAGAGCGAAAGCAGGACGTTCAGCACCGAGCTGATGAAGAAGGAAGCCGCGAAGAGATGGGTGGCTTGTTTGATGACTCCGCTGTAGCTGGCTTCTGCGTTTTTCTCGGCGACGGTTTTTTCGATCTTCGGGATGTCGAAGAGTGAATCGTTGTAGAGGAAGACGTTGAGTAGCGGCGTGGCGGATTTTTGGGAAAGCAGCACAGCGACTCCGAGAGCGAGCGGGATGGCGCCTTCCTTGATGCCGAAGAGGATGCCGGCGTGTTCCTTGACCGAGCCATCCTTGTTCCAGAGGTAAAGGGTCAGCCCGCCGGTGAGCATCACGGAAAAGAGGCCGAGGCCGGAGAAAAAGTTGAACTTCCGGGTTTTGGCGAAGTGCCAGATGCCGTAGCCGAGCGGCAGCGCGAGCGCGACGATGATCGCGTTGAGCGGGCCGATGTGCCACGGTTTGGCTTCCTTGCCGAGCTGTTCCTGAAGAGCGGGGTCCTTGCTCAGGTAGCTGAGGATCAGCACCGGGATCAGGACGTTGATCAGGATATTGGCAAGGGGGTGTTCCTGGTGGGTTTGCTGCGACATGGAATCTGGCAGGGAGACAAGCAGGCTGCGGGCGGATGGGGAAGCCGAGGATCAGAAAAAAGCGGAGCTCCGTGGGGAACTCCGCTTGAAGGATGACTGGCGTCGAGCGGCTGGAAAGCCGCCTTGCCCACTCATGGCACTCGGGAGAGCGCCACTCCCTAGACGGTGCCGAAGATGGTGTTGCCGGTCGACTTGAGTTCGTCGCAGGCCTGCTTCATGCGGTCGCAGAGGCTTTGCTCACCCTTCTTGAGATAAGAGCGCGGGTCGTAAACTTTCTTGGCTCCGACTTCGCCGTCGATCTTGAGCACACCTTCGATGTTCTCGCACATGTGGGTGACGATTGGACGGGTGAAGGCATACTGGGTGTCGGTGTCGATGTTCATCTTCACGACGCCGTAATCGAGCGTTTCCTGGAGGTCTTGGCTGGAAGTGCCGGAACCGCCGTGGAAAACGAGGTCCATTTCCGCGCTGGCGCCGTGCTTGTCCATGACGACCTTCTGACCGTCGCGAAGGATGGTCGGCTTGAGCTTCACCGCGCCTGGCTTGTAGGCGCCGTGGACGTTGCCGAAGGTGGCGGCAAACATGAAGCGGCCGATGGGCTGCAGCGTCTCGTAAACTTCGAGCATGTCTTCAGGAGTCGTGTAGAGCTTTTCGATCGGCAGGCCGGAAGTGTCGTGACCATCTTCTTCACCACCGACGCAGCCGGCTTCGACTTCGAGGATGATGCCGAGTTCGGCGCACTCCTTGAGAAGCTCTTTGGAGATCTTGAGGTTCTCGTCGAGGTCGACGACGGAACCGTCGAACATGTGCGATTGGAAGAGAGGGCCCTTGCCGGCGGCGATCCGCTCGCGGGAAGCTTGAAGGAGGGGCTTGAGGAAGCTGTCGACCTTGGCCGGGTGGCAGTGGTCGGTATGGAGCCCGATGAGCACGTCGTATTTCTCGGCGAGTGCGTGGCAGGCTTCAGCAAGGATGATCGCACCGAAGGCGGCGTCCTTGACGGCGGTGCCGGAAGCGAACTCGCCGCCGCCGGTGGAGACCTGGATGATGCCGTCCGATTTGGCTTCGGCAAAAGCCTTGAGCGCACCGTTGATGGTGGTGAGCGAGGTCACGTTGATTGCAGGATAGGCGTATCCACCCTTCTGGGCGGCATCGAGCATGGCGGCGTATTGAGCAGGAGTTGCGACTGGCATGACGGGCTTGGCGTAGCGGTTCGGATGCCGGGGCGCAAGGCGGACTTTATGTCGTTTCCGGGTGAAAACTTAAGGGATCTCAAGGGTAGGGTGGGACTTCGACCTTGGCATGGGCGATCTTGGTGGTCATGCAATGGGGCATGATCGCAGGAATTGAGATGGGCGGCACCAAGACCGTGGTGGCCGTAGGGCAGGCGGATGGCACGGTTGTGGATGAGTTTCGATTCCCGACGACGCATGGCGAAGAGACATTTAAGGTAGCAATTGATTGGCTGCGGGAGCGGGGCGAGGCGACGGCGGTCGGGGTGGCGGCGTTCGGGCCCGTGAGCGTGAACAAGGCTCGCGCCGACTACGGTCAGATGCTTCAGACGCCGAAACCGGGCTGGGCAGGTTTTTCGATCATTGGGGCCCTTGAATCGGCCTTTCCGGATGTCCGGGTCGTGCTGGAAACCGATGTCAATGCCGCGGTCCTCGCAGAGGCGGAAGGTTTCGAAGACATCGCCTACATCACCATCGGCACCGGCATTGGCGGCGGTGTGATGGCCGATGGCAAGCTGCTGCACGGGGCGGTGCACTCGGAATTCGGTCACTGGTTTCCGCGCCGGGCACCCGGCGATGATTTTGCCGGAGTCTGTCCGTTTCATGGCGATTGTCTGGAAGGTCTGGCCAGTGGACCGGCGATGACGAAACGCTGGGGGAAGGAACCGAAGGACTTGTTGGATGATGCCAAGGCCTGGGAATTTGAGACTCACTACCTGGCCGAGGCCTGCATGACCCTGCTGGCTTCCGTCAATCCGGCGCGCGTGGTCATTGGTGGGGGAGTCTCCCAGGCACCCGGCTTCCATGCACAGGTTGAGGAAAAGTTGAGAGCACGCGCCAAGGGCTACTTCGCCGCCTTGGAAGAGAATACTCCGTTTGTCGTACCTCCAAAGTACGGTCAGCAAGCGGGGATTCGCGGTGCGTTGTTGCTGGTGGGATCTTAGGAGCGGGTAAACTTTTGGCCTTCGATCTCCCGCTCGTAATGCCAGTCGGTCCGCACTGCAGGATCACGGGTCCGTGCGTTCCAGATATCTCAATCGCAGGAATGTTGAGCTCGTCGCTGTCGTGTCGATCGTGACTTCGATGGTTTCGATCCCTGCGGTAACCAGCAGTGTCCGGATTGAAATGCCAGTCGGAGCCTCCCGACTCCATGGGCTCGAAGGTGTCATGAATTCAGGCCAGATTGAGGGGTCGGTCGATTGAGGCCTTTTGAAAAGATACCTGAGGCGTGGAGCCGTGCCGATGGCTTTGAGAGGTGGCGGGCTGGGGGTGGTCGGGGATTGACCAAGGAGGAGTTCCAGCCAGGTCGTCATGCCGTCGTGATCGGGGTCACTGCTCCAATCGCGGCTGATCGTCGGAGGCGTGCTATCAAAGGCAGTTGCCCGTCGCTGGTTGAGATCGGGTTTGAAGCAGGCCGAGATGAGCTGGTCACGGGTGGCTTTAAAGCTTAGCGGATTCGATTCAATTCTGGCTCCGTCGACTTGCCAGCAGTCGAATTCCCATCCCTCCAGCGGGTTTGCGGATAGGGTGAGCGATCGGCCGTTCTCAAGCATCAGCGACGCGGGAGCGCCCTCGACCTCACCGCCACCGATGCTCTTGATCCGTATGGACCAAGCCGATCTAAAGGAGAGCGAGAGTTCCTTGTCGCCATCCATGACCAGATCGATGTTCGATTGGGTTGAAGCCATATCTCCCTGCCACGACTCGAAGACATAGCCCTGTGCCGGAACTGCCGAAAGATCGACGCTGGCACCTTTCGGGTAGAGCTGACGGGAGTCGCTGCTTTCCACGTGGCCTTCGCCGGATTTCGTAACACGCATCTCGAAGCCTGGCACTTCGATCCCATGTTGAATCGATCCAAGCGAGTTATTCTGGTGTCCGCCATCCCTCGCCTTGGGATCGAGTTGGAGTTGGACAATCACTTGAAAAGTCCCTGCCTGAAGTGTCGGTGGCAGAGGTAGCGAGAATCTTCTGGTTTGATCGTCCACCGGGTTTCCAGAAATCCATGGGCTGCTTCCGATGGCGATCTCATCGCCATCGAGGATGAGGTTTCCCGGATTGAGTAGAAAACGAAGCACGGTATTTGCAGGGAGTTCAGTCGCGCCGACATCAACCGTTAGGGTTTCTCCAACGCCGTATTCACCGGATTCGCTGTGCACGGAAATCAGGCGAGGATCTTCTTCGATCCATTCGAGCATCCTTCCTGCCGTTTTGAGAAAAGGCCAGCCATCGATCCAGACGACGTCATCGAACGAGCTTGCCAGAGTGATTTCACGAAGGACCTCACCCGATTGCCGGTCGAGAATCGCAGTATTCCTAGGATATGATGAGGCCAGAAAGCCGTCCGGGTGTTCTCCACGGATCGTCCACTCTGAAGTGATTGATTCGATCATTGGATCCGGCAGCCAGTCCGTGCCGTTCTCGGACATGAACCACCCGCCATCGTGGACCCAGATCCAGGCTTTGCCGAAAGCCGAAAACGGTGCCTTCCAATCCGATCTGTAGTAGTTCGTTCTCACCTTGTCCCATGCCTTTGTCCAAACGATGCCGTCGGGTGAAGACCATCGCTGGGCGACTCCGTAGTCAACGGTCGGGTAGGAACTCTTATAGGGCGTGGCGCCATACGCCTGCCAAGTACCGTTGTGACGTATGGCTTTCTTAAGTTCGAGATCCGGGTCGAGGGTTGTTAGGGTCCAGTCATTGCCATCCTCGGAAAACATGACCCGACCTTCCGTGGCCAAGGCAAGGAAGCCGTCACTTCCTGCGGTCAGGGAAATGATTTCGGACGCGGGGATCGGCGCGTCCCACTCACGGACGGTGAAGTTGATTCCGTCATGGCTCTCCCAGATTCGGGATGAAGTGAATGCGAGAAAAAGCTCGGTGCCTGCCGCCGCATGGCGAATGGCCCCAAACCACGAGTCATCTCCCCGCATTGGCCAGTTCTGCAAGATGTAGGGACTGGTATCGAAGTTCTCATCAGGTCTCAGATAGGCGCGTGTCCACGATCGGCCATGGTCTTCGCTGACATGAATCCAGGGCCCATAAACGAGTGTTTTGTCCTTGAACCGAATACCCGTACCCAGGGGCCCGTAGTTGAGCCCGACGACATCGTCATCGGAGCCGGTCTGATCCACTTCGTCTTCTGCCCAGCGGATCGTTTTGTCCGGATGAATCAAGAGGCTTCGATTGAGGAATGGCCAGGATGAGGCGGTCATCATCAGCCCACCGTCGGGGCGCGGCTGGAGATGGAAGATGTAGTCGCTGACCCCCCACGGCCCTCCGCCGGGCGAGTCATTGAAGTCGAAGAGGACCTCCCAGTTCGTCAGGTCTTCCGATGAGCAGATCTTGTCGGCTGAGATGGCCATCCATTGGGAGCCTACCCGGACAAGTCGCGGGCGATAAGTGTTCGGCATGGGCGTATGATCGGCCCACGTGACCCCGTCTTCGCTGGATTTAAGGAACACGCCGGCGACGCCATAGAACGCGCGGCTGGTCCCTTTTGTCAGCATGACCTTGGTATCCCACCGTTCGTTTGGAAAAATCTGCACGAATCTGGGAGAACCTCGATCCAGGCGATAGAGTCCGTGGCCTCCGTCCGGGCCGAGGTCAGTGGACCTACCGGTTATCAGGAAATAACCATCCATGGCGACGACTTCCGAGCCGTAGTAGCTGGGTGGATCCTGAACAGGGAACCAGTTCAAGCCACCGTCCAAAGTGAAAAGCCCGTCGACAAAGCCGAAGTCGTCATCAACCCAGTGGGCGAGACTCCCCTGACTTCCGGGAAACGGGCGCTCGGTCGGTGACCAGTGGAGTCCATCGGGCGAGAACCAATTCGCGGAGTTGCTTCCGAAATAGAATCCCTCGGGGCGACTCACGATGTTGGTGCCTGTTAGACCCGAGAGTTCGACCCAGCTTACTCCGTCGATACTGACCATGAGACCCGTAGTCGTGGTGGCAAGTAGGGCTCGATCATCCGTGAGAAGGTTGTTCACCACGATCCCTGTCAGTCCGGTTTGCGTCCATCGATCACCATCAGTCGAACTCCAGAGCACTGAAGCATAGACCGCATAGTAGCGGTCGTGGAACTGAGAGATGTGAATGTCGGCAGGCAAAGCGAAGAACCCGCCAGAGGCCACTCCGATCGCCTGCGCCCGAAGGGTGGCAGTGGTTCGAGCGATGCGTCCGTGGCTGTCACGAGCGGAAAACTCAATGGCGTGGTCGCCAGACTCATCCGGCGAAATCGAGAAACGATAGGGAGGCGATGTGAGTGTGGCCAGGAGCACATCGTTCACCCGGCACTCGACCGAAATC
Organism: Haloferula sp.; assembly: GCF_049672945.1. Taxonomy (NCBI): domain Bacteria; kingdom Pseudomonadati; phylum Verrucomicrobiota; class Verrucomicrobiia; order Verrucomicrobiales; family Verrucomicrobiaceae; genus Haloferula; species Haloferula sp. Next base: position 11,119 of record NZ_JBATWY010000228.1, read on the forward strand.
AGATCCCCGTCTTCGTCTCCCGCCTCGACTTCGTAGTAGAGCCTCTGGCGGAGCGGCACGGTGGTGATGCGTAGCGCTTCGGGAAGTTCAATCCAGGGCCCGGAAGAGGTCTGGCCGCCTGGCTGGTAGAGCGAGCCACCTGTAGTTTCAAGAACCAGCCCCAGACCGTTCGTCGCGATCTTTGCCGCCGGCTCAGGAGCCGATGCTTCGGACCAGGCAATTCCATCTTCGCTGGTGAACAGGCGCTTGCCGACCTGAGCAAGGAAGAATCCTTCAAGATGGTGGATGGCCTGGGGCAGCTCCTCCAGCCCCGAGAGAAGGGTCGGCGCCCAGGTGATTCCATCCGGAGAAATAAAGCCGCGGGTCGTGTTCTCAAGGGCGATGAATTGTCCAGGCCGGTAGCCGATGAGGCAGTTCTGAATGCCATTCGGGTAGCTCCAGTTCACCCCGTCTGACGAGCGAGCCACGAATTTCTCGAAGCGCGACCGCCCATAGAGAAACCATTGGTTATCAGAAAAAACCGAATTGAAGATTCTTGCATCGATTCCCGGTGACTCCAGAGGCAGGACTTCGCTGAGGACTTCGCTGCCTTCCACGTGGTGGTGGGTGAGAGGCCAGTAGTTGGGGCCGGAGGTTCCGGTCAGAATCCCGTAGGGGGTCTTGAACGAATCGAGGACAAAGCGGTCGTGAGGGCCCGAAATTGGTATGGAGTAGGATGCGCTGCCCAGCCGACGAGCGTTGGGCACGGGGTCGGGATTTTCCTGGATCAGGAACCCGCCGAATTTTCCATAGATCGCCGGGCTGACCGGCCCGTGCTTGTGCCAGTGGGTTCCGTCTGACGATTGATGCTGAACATCCGGGTAGCTGTTAAAGAAATACTCGCCATTCAGGCCGACGAGCTTGGGGTTTCCGGACGCGACAGTTTGGGACGCTTGGATTTCCCGCGGGTCGGTGCCGGTCCAGATCGTGCCGTCGAAGAATCCTGCCAGCCAGTTCGTGCCATCGAATGACCAGGATGAAATGCCTGCCGAGCGTCCTCTGAGAGGTTCGCCGTGGGTGGAAATGATCACCTGTTCGTCGGCGGAAAGTCCGGAGAAAAATCCGTCCTGATCCGTTCCCACAACGAAGCCACCGGAAATCCACGGCAGTGATTCGGTGATGCTTGCTTCGGAAACTCCATCGTGTGGAACGAATAGGGGGCCGTCACCGTAGCCGAAGAGGTAAAGCCCCTCGGAATTGCGGAAGAAGTCCGGAAGCCCTCTGGACAGATGGATCGGAGTCATGACGTCATCACGGTCGATCAGGAAGCAGGGTTCCTCGTAAGTGGTGACACAAAGGAACTCAGGGGTGGCAAGGATCTTACGGCTTCGAACTCTATCCTGGGGATAACTCTGATGAGTGACGGTTTCCCAAGACAGTCCGTCGGACGATTTGAGGAGTCGGCCATTGGCCTCGGCGTAGAACTTTGAGCCAAAGGATTCGAGCTGGTAGATGGTGATTTCCTCAGATGAACCATCAGTGCCTTCGATTATGATGGGTGACGGTTGCCAGTTGCCGCCAGGCAGTTTGCGCCAGCATTTCGGCAGGCTGCCGCTGAAGGCCTTTCCATACACCAGCGCCGTGCCATTCGGGAGCATCGCTCCGAAGGTCGCGGTGAAATGATCCGGCATCGACTCGGTTTCCCAGGAGGAGCCGCCGTCGGTAGAAGTCAGCCACTCGGTCTCGGTCATGGCAACGAGGACGCCGTCCTGTTGGTCGGTTGCGAGAATGGCTCCGCGGCCCTGCCGTCCGGGCGTACGTTCCACCCAACCGTCCCAAGGGGTTTCAATCACGTCGACAATGATCTCGGTTGAAACTGATCCCGCTGCGTTGGTGGCCGTGACGCGGTAGGTGCTGGCATCCGAAATCTCGGCGTCCTGAATTGTTAGCACCGGATTGCTCTCGCCGGGGATGAGCTCACCCCCTTTGAACCATTCATAGGTGATGGGCGATCCGCTGCGGAAGGTGGTCGAGAGATTTACCGACTGACCTACAATGAGAGAATAGCGCGGCGTTCGTGTGATCAGTCTGGGAGGAGCCTCGCGGACCGAAACGATGGCGGGCTCCGATTGGCGCTCGATCACGCCATTGGAAACCACCACATGGTAGGTGCCAAAAGTCCGTTCGCTCACGGGGCGGAGCGGAAGGGTAGCGAGCGTCATCAGGGGGATTTCCTCGCCGTCCTTGAACCATCGATAAGTGAGATAGGAACTGGAGGCGACCGTGATTGATAGCTCCGCTGATTCGCCGGGTACGGCGGCGAGACTCTTGGGTTGCTCGAGAATCTCCAGCTGATCAGGTGTCGTCGCAACGAACTCGAATGGGCCTTTTACCGATTCAGAAGTGGGCACCACCATGATGGCATATTCTTTGCCCGCTTCGATCAGAGTGGTCCGATAGCCTTGGAAATCAGGTTTTCCTCCGGGGGTCAGGGGCAGGACAATCGCCAAATGAGTACGATCACTGAAGAAACCCAGAGGAGCGGAACTGGGAGCGGTCCACCGCCACCAAACGCTTCTCAGAATGAGGTTTTCAAGCGCTTCAGAATCGGTCTCCCGATCTTCTGCCGTAGCTCCAATGGTGTTTCCTGAGAAACGCAAGGGAAGCCCGGTGAGCTCAATCGCGTCAGCCCAGTTGTCGTTTGAGGGGGGAAGCAGCCAGCGAAGGATGATTCCCGACTCAATCGGTGAGGAGCTGTTGAGCAACCAAAAAAGCCGGTCACCTTCCTTGACCTCGAAGTAAAGATTTCCATCGGTTTGTTCGTCCGTCTCGATCAAGCTCTGCAACTCTTTTCCGGGGAGTCCGCTGATGTCCTTGAAGACACGAACCTCGGCCGGTGAGTTTTCGGGATGTTCGATGTTGATTGCGAGAAGGCCGTCATTTCGGGCCGTCCACTCAAACCAGATACTACGAGTCGGCAGGGGCGAGATGCTGGCGTCGACGGACCCGATCCCGGCTCCTTCGGTGCCTCCAGTCCAATAGCCTTCCGCATCCAAAAAGATTCGCCTGTCAACGAAGTGGTCGTGAGACAACACCGGCTCAGCCGTTCCCAGAAATTTTCCGAGATCCAATCCTCCGCCGCTCAAAAGCGCGGAGTTGCCTCCTGAAATAGGAACGCTTGTCGCGTGGAGACGCTGGATGATCCTTGACGGGGTGTCATCGGGAAAGTGTTCGAGCGCAAGAGCGAGCGCGCCGCTGACGAGTGATGCGGAAAAGCTGGTGCCGCTGACATACTTGACAAACGAGCCGTAAGGCACAGCGAGGTTCGCCCCGGGTGCGGCCAGATCGACGATCGCGGGGTCGACACTTGAGAATGCGGCGAGCCGGCTGTCCGCCTTGGATGCGGCGACCGCGACGATCAGTGGGAGATCGAGTTTTGCCGGTGCTGGCACTGGCAGTTGGCTGCCATAATTGCCTGAGGCGCAGACCATGATAATGCCTTCATCGTTGCATCGACGGAGAGCATCCTCAAGGAGCGGGGCATCGCCTTGATAGGCCCAGCTGAGGTTGAGGATTCGGGCTCCGGAAGCGCGGGCATAGTCGATCGAGTCGATGGCGTCTGACAGGAGACCGAGCGAAATGTTATTGAACACCCTGCAATCGAGAATCCGGGCTCTCCAAGCGACTCCACTCGATCCGTAGCCGTTGTCACCCCGGCCCCCCATCAGCAAAGCGCAGTAGTTGGCGTGGCCTTCGTCCTGCCGGGGATCGCCATCATCATCGATGAAGTCGTAGCCAAAGACATCGTCGGCGTAGCCATTTCCATCATTGTCGATGCCGTCACCAAAGGTCTCTCCTTGGAATATGTGGATGTTGGCAGCGAGGTCCGGATGGGCGTGGTTGGTTCCGGAGTCGATGAGAGCGATCATCTGGTTACTGGCATCAGTCCGGTGGTCCCAGCCTTCCGCAGCATTGATGTCTGAGCCTGCGTTTTGCCCGCCGAGCAAACCGAGATTTTCCAAATGCCAGGCCGTGCCATTTCCCACAAGCGGATCGGCAGGCAGGGCGCAAAGTTCGATCAACCGGTCAGATTCAACTCTCTGCCCAAGCGCGATTGTTAGATTCTCCAGGGTATTCGGCAGCGAACGAGGATTGCCTGGGTCTGGGATGCCGACTCGTGCAATGTGGGGGTTTCTTGGGGAGATCGTGGCTTCCAGAGGCTTAGGCACCTCGTCCAGATCTGCGGAGTCGATCAACACATGGGCCGCGGCCGCAGCATCGAGCACGCGATTCTCGACCACTGCCACCGTCGCTCCAGTAACGGTCACCCGGACATTCTCAACCAGCCGGATCAGATGGGGTTTGAAGTCCGCTTGAACGATCCGAACCCTATGGAACCAACCGGCCGAAGTCGGCAAGCCATCGGGCCACCACTCGGATCGAGTCTCCAATTCAGCCAGAGCGGCGAGGCCCTTGGGGGATGGGTCTGCGTGAGTTTCCTCGGGGGTGTCGACGGCTTCAGGCCTGACGGGTTGGCTTGAAAGCTCGGTTCCCTTGGGCTTTGAGTCATTTGCAGCCGGCTCTTTCAGGGCCGGTAGCCGATCGGGTCCATCGGGTATGCTCAGGTGAGGTTTGGAGGGAGATGCCTCCTGAGTGTTGGGGCTTTTGGAATCAAGGCGCATCTCGAAAAGACCTCCCAGCCTGCAAATGAGCAACAAAAGGGCCAGCAGTCCGATGGTCTTGAATAGCGGGGGAGGAAAGCGGGAGGGTTGCATACGAATGCCTTGAACAGCCGGGGGCTGTTTATCATTCGGACTCGATTCAAACAAGTGATGATCGCGGGGCGACGCCACAACTCGTTGAGCTGCCCAAGTATCGACCGAAACGGGTATTTCGGGGACGTTGCTGTAATCGGCCTAGGACAGTAGGATGACTCCACCAATGATGCCGGCGATGCAGATGGCTTTTGCTCCGAGGTGGCGTTCGCGGAAGAGGAAGATCCCGAGTAGAAAGGAAACGATTACCGAGCTTCGACGGACGGGTGAGATCAGCGAGATCAGCGCATCCGGTTGACTGATGGCGATGAAGTAGAGGATGTCGGCCGCCAGCAGGGTCAGGCCAATCACCGGGATGGCCCAGTGGAAGTGGAAGGGACGTCGTTTGGGTGAGCGCCTCGCGAGGATGGCTGCGGGGGCCAGCAGCACCGCCAGATAGATGGTGAACCAGGCCTGCACGACGGAAGGCGATAGCCCGGCATTTTGAAGCAGGAACTTGTCGTAGAGCGCGGAGATCGCGCCCAGCAGGGTGGCGGCGATCATCAGGAACACGCCCTTGTCGCGGTGGAAGTGGATGCCTTCGCGACGGCCGACGAAGGTAAAGGCAAAGAAGGACCCGAGGATCATCGCAATCCCGAACCACTGGCGGAGGGTGGGGGATTCGCTGAAGAACACCACCGCGAAGGCAATCGTCCACAGCGGGCCGGTCGCCCGAATCGGTGAGGCAATCGAAAGCGGCAGGGTCTTCAGTCCATGGTAACCGCAGAACCACGATGAGCCCACGAGTGCGGCCTTCGTCAGCAACAGCCCGTGGGATTGCCAGCCGATGGATGAGACCTTGAAGAATGGGTGCGGCAGGCTGTCGGGCGAAATGGCCGACCAGATCGCGAAGGGCAACCAGACGACCATCGAGGCAAGGACGCTGCCGAAGAGGACCGGCATCACGTCGTTTTCCTTGAGCGCGAGCTTTTTGAAGAAGTCGTAGAATCCTAGTAGCAGGGCGGAGGCGACGGAAAGGAGAAGCCAGGACACGGGGAGGGGATAGTCGGTGATCGATTGAAGGGAAGGCTATTCAGTTCTTTGCCCGCCTTCTGCCCGGAGACCGTTGTGTTGATGGATTGGCCAGAGTCGTACGAGCACTGAAGATCGAGGCGGGAGATCAGCACGGCTTGAGCTCAGCACGATCCGTGGCGAGGGCCTCTTCGTGGGTCTTGATGTCTAACAGGGCGTGAAACCCAGCCGCGGCGGCCGCTGATTTCAGAATGCCTCGCATGGAAGCTGCGGTGGCTCCGTCACGGCCGATCAGTTCCTTGATGTCCTTCTTCGTCACCAGAATTTCGACGCGTAGCACCGCCCGGCCGAGGTCCTCGATTCTGACCTCCGTGTGATTGGGCTCACTGATCAGGTTCATCATCATGAATCGCACGAAGCCGCTGAGTCGGGTTTTGAGTGCCTCCGTTTGCTCCGGGCTGGGCAGCTTTTGGGTGCCCTTCGTCGTATTGGGCGAGGAAGAGCTGCTCCGGAAATCCCAGTCGAGTATTTTGTAGTTGGCGGCGCGGACGACGACATCCGGCAACTCGACCTCGGTGTTGGCGAGCTTGTGGACCTTCGGCATCACGGTGCTGAAGTCCCAGTCATTGACCTTGAGGTTGCCGATCTTCCGCAGCGATTGGGCGAGATCGATGTCATTGTTCAGCAAACCGATGAAATCCCAATCGGTGACCTGGATCTCGCCAATCTGCCGGAGAGTATCGGTGAATTCGGAAATGCGCTTGGCCATGGACGTCGGGGAAGGCTTATTTTTTATCTATCTAAATTGTCAAAATTACTGAAATTTTTTGGGACCTTGAACGATTGGCGTCCCGAAGGCAAGCCGCGAGCGGAAACAGCGAATCGAGGGTCCGGAGCCTGGCGAGATCGATGGCAATTCCGCTCGCGAGACTCTCGGGAGTGGATGGAGGGCACGGTGGTGATAGGCGATCAACCCTCAGTGCATGCCGTGACACATGAATGTGTCTCATGACAAAAGGAAACGTTTCCTGTGGATTTCATCCAGACCGATTGACCTCGTCTACGTCTTTGCAGCCTGCGGCCACCGGAGTCGCGCGAAAACGGAGACGTATTCATCGACCAAATTTCTAAACGAAAACCCCGGCAATGAAATCAAAGACACTCCTTCTGCTCTTTCTCGCGCCGCTGACGCTGGCCTCCTCGCTTTCTGCGGACACCTTTACATGGGATGGCGGAGACTCATCTAACAACGCATGGGGCGCGGCATTAAACTGGGCCGACAACACCATCGCATTCGGCAACACAGTCGATATTGTCTACGATGGTGGTGCCGATACAGCGTCGAATTTCCTAGGTAATAATCGCACGATCCGATCGCTCACCTATACCTCATTGCCAGGGGCTCACGTAATGAACATGGCGGCTAACGGCGGGGTTTCTCGTGATCTCACTTTTGAAGCCGACAGCGGTAATTCGACTGTGACCATCGATCCGAACAGTCTCATCACATGGGCCGAGGGTAGCACTTTCGATGCCAACGGCGATGCGGACGTGATCCTAAACAGCGATCTCGACATCGTCCACAACGGCACAGGCGTTTTCCGTATCAATACAGAATTCGTTGACGGCACCGCAGGTGATGCAGTCACGATAGAATCAACTAGCACTGGTATAGTCGAGCTTCGCCCAGGTAACGGCAACCCAGCTAACAGCAGCGGCAGTTCCTTCACTGGTGGCCTTGAGTTCAAAGACGGCTCGGTTCGAGTGTTCATGTCCGACACAAATGGTGCATCCGGCGCACTCAGTACAGGCGATCTGACATTCAGCGGCACAGCAGCGGCTGACGCGACACTCATTGTCGGCACTAACGGATCGGTCTTAACAGAAACCATCGCCAACAACATTGTATTAAACAACGGTGGTGGCACAGTCTCAGTCGGTAATGCCAGCGCTAATGCAACCTTCAGCGGTGCCATCTCTGGCACAGGTGATCTTCGCAAGACGGGTAATGGCGACATTACACTCTCCGGAACAAACACCTTCACCGGCGACATCAATAATCAAAACAGTGGCACGATCTTCCTCGCATCGGACGGTTCTTTGACTTTCGACATTGACGCTTCGGGTGTAAACAACGGCTTCATTGGAGCTAACACATCTAGCTTGAATTTGGACGGGATCTTCAACTTCGACCTTACCGGTGCCGGCACAGGATTGTCTGACCAGTGGACAATCATTGCAGGCGTGCTCATGACAAATACCACATTCGGCAGCAACTTCAGAGTTGCTGGTTTCACCGAAACCGCAGACGTCTGGACCAATGGCGCTGGCACTTATCAATTCTCCGAAACCACGGGCATGTTGAGCGTCATTCCAGAGCCGAGCAGCGCCGTGGCCGGGCTGCTGCTCGCTGCTGGGATGATGCGCCGCCGCCGGGAATGATTCGCGGCCCGGTGCCCGAAAGACGTCTGCGATGCCCCAGGCCCCCCAATGTCAAGTGGGGTATACATGCCCAAGCATCGAGTGAAGACTTGTCCTCACCAGTCGACCAGTCACTGAGTCGGCTCGATTTTGAATAATCGATCAACAGACCTCCTCCAATGAACGGGGATGTCCACGCGCGTGATTCGCGCCAAGTGACCTGAGTTGCGTGGGGGGCAAAATGCGTCCTTGAATATTAATTAAGTTTTGTTAAGTAACAGGCGCGGCATGTGCTGCATGGCTGGATTTGTTGAATTACCCAAGCTGTCTGAGATGAAAGGAACGACCTGTCCGATCGATATTCTCGCCACTCGCAAGGCGGCCTGCCTGGCGGTGGCGGATGAGGTCGATGCCCGGATCCGTTCTGGTGCGGTGCTGGGCCTGCCGACGGGATCGGTCGCGCTTCCGCTCTATCAGGAATGGATTCGTCGACACCGCATCGAGGGGCTGTCCTTTCGAGGAACGACCACCTTTTCGACCGACGAGTATGAAGGATGCGGGCGGGGTGAAGAAAACAGCCGGAACCGTCCGATGCATTACGAGCTCTTTTCGAAAGTCAGGTTTGGCCGCAATCTGATGCTCTCTGGGCATTTTCGCAGCGCTGAGGAGGAGGCCGCTTCGTATGAACGGCAAATCAAGGGGATGGGGGGGATCGATTGGCAGCTTTTGACGGTGGCTCCCGACGGAAGCCTCGGTTTCAATGAACCGGGATCGAGCGGCGATTCCCGCTCTCGGCGTGTCGCATTGAGCTCTGACATGCGCCGAGTCCTGTCATCGGAGCTTGCCGAAGGAGAGGAAGTTCCGGCGCATGCCATGACCATGGGCATCGCGACCTTGCTCGAAGCGAAGCGAATCGTGGTGATTGGCTGGGGGTCGGAGTCCGCTGCGGCGATCCGGCAAGCCTTGCAGGGACCGGTGTCGGAGGCCTGTCCGGCCAGTTTTCTCCAGCTTCATGGAAATGTCCGGATCGTCCTTGCCGAGGTCGATGCGATTTGGTCCTGAATTCTTGGGATCGAAGGTCCGTTTTCGAGAGTATCCGAGGCGATGACTCTCCGTTTCGGAGACCTGATTGAGAAACGATTCTCATTTAATTGATACTTTCGCCGATTTCGGACGTTAGTTGGGATGCGATCGTTCTCCCTGAAGCGGTGAGAGCTTTCTCCTGGGGATGTGGCATTCTTGCCAATCATGCCCGAGCAACAAACCCTTCGAAGATGATGAAAAAATTCCTGATGCTGTCGGTCGCTGTGACCATGGCGATGCCTGGCCTATTGGCGGCCAACAAAAAGCCCGCTTCGGAAGTGGCGCTTACCGAGCACGGTCAGCAACTCGAGGAGCAGTATGCTGGACAGCTGATGGCTCTGAAGGAGCGGATCACCAAGCTCATTCCCGCTGTGGATGCCCAAAAGAAGTCCACTTATCTGAAGGCCCGCGAGGCCGAAAAAGCGGCGACCGCCGCCTTGGAAGCCGCGAAAAAACGCCAGGGTGAGATTGCGACAGCCAAGGCTCTGGTGGCTCACGCCAAAGGCAAGTGGATTGGCGGTGCGGACAAGGGAATCGCGGCGGCAAAAGCGAAGTTGAAGGAAGCGAAGACCGACGCGGCAAGGAAGGCTGCGGAGGAGGAGTTGCTCAAGTGGGAGAAGAACCGCGAGGAAGGGCTTCAAGCGCTCGACGAACGGCAAGCGGTCCTTGATCAGCTCGAGAGTCAAAGGTCGAACATTGAGGACGAATTGAAGGAAACGGAGGAAGCGCTTGTTCAGGCGAAGGACGGGACCGTGGCAGCCTTCAAGAACCTGGGACTCAGCACCCTGCTTTCGAGCGACAAGCTGGATGCGATGTTGGCGGGATACGTCGTGCTGCTGGAAGCCACGCCACACGGTTTGGCGGCCTTTGCCCAACAGGGCGAGTCGCAGCAGGAACTCGTCGAACTGATGTTTGCTGATGAGAAACTGCTGAAGCAGATGGCCGTCGCGGACGGTGCCAGGGACGGCCACTACGGTCGGGCGATGGAAATTTACTGCGAGATCCTCAAAGCGAGCAGCAAGGCAAGCGAGGGCACCTTGCAGCGCCTGGCACTGGCAACCAGTCTCGAACACTCGGTGCCCATCATGCAGCGGAGTGCGGTGGGCGACACTGACGCCCCGATGCATGTGGATCCGGTTGGACGCTATCTCCATTTTGAAAAGGCCTTTCTGGATGGCGAGCTTGATCCGGGTTTCCAAAACCTGAGCGTTTGGGACTATCGCATGGTCGTGGATGGTGAGGAGCCCGATGAGATCCTCACGTGGGGTCGGGAAATGCTGCGCAACTACCGTCCTGATCAGGTGACCAAACCTGACTACCGCTGGCGCTACGTGGAAATCGTGCGCAGCGACATCCGCTACGGATCGCAGGACAACCAGTACGACCAGGACGAGCTGCAGTTCTTCCAGAACATCCTGATGAATGGCGGGATCTGCGGCCGGCGTGCGTTCTTTGGTCGCTTTATTCTTCGCGCATTCGGCATCCCGACGACTGCCCGTCCGCAGCGTGGCCACGCGGCGCTCGTCCACTGGACGCCCGACGGCTGGGTGCCCTGTCTTGGCGCGGGCTGGGGCAGCGGGTGGACGAAGGGTCGTTACGACAAGGATCTCGATTTCCTCGCGAACACGCAGGCACGTGCCACCGGCGAGCCCTTCATGCAGGTGAAGCGCGCCCAGTGGATCGGCGATCTGATGGGCGAGCCCCGGACATTCGGGTTCCACTCCGGGGATCCCGCCTTCTGGTATGGCGCTTCGCTCTACGCCCAGCAGGGGATCATCGAGGCGGCCAAGTCAAAGACCCTGGATGCGGTTGGGCAGGATATTGCGGAGGCGAATGAGACCAAGGAAGTGGTCGAGATTGCGAAAGTGACCATCACGGAAGAGGAACGGCAGATCCGCGTTGATCCGACGGGTGTGATCACGATTCCTGCTGCCGCGACCAGCAAGCCGACCCAGAGCAACGGCAAGATCATCTTCATGGACAGCCGTCTCGGCGGGAAGCAACTGCACTACAGCCGCAACGGTGGTGGCCAGGCTTTCGAGTACACCTTTGATGCCCCGGCGGCCGGCCGGTATGCAATTACTGCAAAGGTCGTAACTCCAAGCTGGAAGCAGAGTCTGATGGTCGCCGCCAACGAAGTCGCTCAGCCCGTGGAGATGGATTTGCCGTTTACGGTGGGCATGTGGGACACGACTTCGCCCGTGGAAGTCGAGCTGGTCAAAGGCAAGAACGTGCTTCGATTTTCCCATAAGAGCGAGGGATACGCGAAGGGATTCTCGATCAAGGACTTCACCTTGTCGCCTGTTTCCGGCGCCTGAGGCAGCCTCCCAGGCACCGCTTGCTTCCATGTGGCGAATTTCTTCTTGTTCGCAGGTGCACATCGCACCGCTGTCCCATGGTTTGAAACATGGGCTCCTACGGTTTCGTGTCCGGCTCGTAGGTCTTGAGGAACTCTTGTTCTGCCTCGGGGGATCCCACCAACACCAGGCTGCCGTCTTTGGGAAGTGATTGATCAGGCCCGGGATTGAACTGCCGCTGGCCGTCGATTTCCAAGGCGATGATCGAGCATCCGGTACGCGAGCGGACCTCTGATTTCGCGATGGTGACTCCAGCCAGGGAGCTGGGAACATGGGTGGTGAAGACGTTCACTCCATCACCGAGAGGCACGGTACCGCTGCCGCGAAGATAGGTGAAAATCGTGTTTGCCCCCATCGACGCGTAGGAGAGGACCAGGTCGGCGCCCGCGCGGTGGAGTCGCGAGGCGGACTCGGGCCGTGTGCAGCGGGAGATGATCTGAAGGTCATTGCGCAGACGTCGGTAAAAGATGGTGAGGAAGGTGTTTGTCGGGTCGTCGTGGGTGGTGATGATGACGGAAGCGGCCCCACGCATCCCGGCTTCCACCAGCACTTCGAACTCGGAGGCGTCGCCAATGATCTTGTGTTCGATGTCGAGGACACGTTCCGCGATCTTTTCGATGATGACCCATTCGATTCCAGCGTTGGTGAGGGCCCGTGAGAGTGCTCGGCCGACCCGGCCTCCGCCGACAATGACGACCTTGCAGGATTCTTCGGTCGCGACGCCATAGACGTCGTTGTACTCCTGAATCTGCTTGTCGGTTCCCGCAAGCAGAAGGATCGACTCTTGCCTGAGCGGAGTTGTGAGATCGGTGGGAAAGTAGGATCCGCGGTCCCAGCGGCCGACGACGACCATTCCGGTTTTCTCGGAGATCCCACTTTCGGCCACGGTTTTCCCCGGGAGGGAAGTGCGGGCGATCCCGGTTTCAGCGATGCGGAGGTCGTCGATTGCGCCGATCACATGAGCCTTGGCGTCGTTGCCAATCACCCGGCGGGCGAGTGTCTCTCCCATCAGTTCCTCCAGTTGGAGAATATGGGTGACCCCTGCGAGTTCGAGGGCGTCGCGCACCCCACCGGTGGAGGCGGATGCGACGATGGTGACGTTGTCCGAGAGTTCGCGGGCAGTGAAGGTAATGTTGGTGTTGGTGACGTCGTCGAGAGTCGTGACGATGAGCCTGGCCTTTTCGATGTTGAGTCTTTGAAAGCTATCGGGGTTGGTCCAGTCGCCGAGGATGACGGGCAGTCCCTTGCGCTGAAGATCAAGGGCCTCCTCCAGATTCGAGGTGAGCACGAAGTGGGGGTAGCCGTAGTCGTTGAGCAGGCGGATCAGTGAGCGTGCGACGGGACCGTAGTTGGTCATGATCACATGGCCTTCGGTATTTTCGGGAACCTTGGTCGGAGCCTTGGCTCTCTCCTGAGCCCTGATGTAGGGGGCATAGAAAAACTCGATGAAGGTGAAGGGGAGCAGTACGAGCAGGAAGACGACCCCGGTGATGAGCACCACGACCGAGAACAGCCGGCCCAGATCCGAATGGAAGGTGATGTCGCCGAAGCCGAGCGTCGACATGACGGTGAGAGTCCAATAGAAGCCAGTCAGCCACGTGTGCTCCTGACCCTCGCGCAGCATCAGAATGTGAAACAGGATGCTGTAGGTGACGACGAGGCTCAGCAGGATCAGCAGCAGCTTGATGAGCGCCCGCAGATTGATGCGGTCCGTTCGGTCTTCACGGAACGCGGCGAAGATGGTGGGAAGGGATTTCATGAAGCAGTCACGACAGGCTGGGATCGTGGTCAGAAGGGATGGGGGAGTCTAGCAGATCCGTCCAGGTCGGGTTCGGGGCATGCTCGCGGAACTTCGAGTGGATACGATGGGTGTCCATGGTTCGAGAACTGAAAAATCCCAAGGGATCAGGATTTCAAGGCTGACTTCCTTGTGGATGGAGCCTTGGATGCCAAGGCATGGAAGCATCAAATCATCCCTTGCGCTGGGGTATTCTTGGCACCGCGGGCATCGCGGCGAAGAACTGGAAGGCGATTCGATTGACGGGGAATGCGGTGGTGACGGCAGTCGCCAGCAGGGACCTTGAGCGCTGCCGCCGTTTCATTGACGAGCAACAGGCGGTCAGTCCCTTCGCTGATCCACCCGAGGCGCTTGGAAGTTACGAGGCGCTGATCGCGCGCCGAGATGTGGACGCCATTTACATCCCACTGCCGACCGCCCTTCGGAAAGCATGGGTGATCCGGGCTGCCGAAGCCGGGAAACATGTAATTTGCGAGAAGCCGTGTGCGATCAACGCCGCGGAACTGAAGGAGATGCTCAAGGTTTGCCGAGACTGCGACGTACAATTCATGGACGGTGTCATGTTCATGCACAACGAGCGGATGGACCGGATCCGCGCGGTGCTGAACGATGCTGAGCAGATTGGATCGGTGCGTCGGATTCAATCCGCCTTCAGCTTTTTTGGGGGAAAAGAGTTTCAACAGGAGAACATCCGGGTGCAGTCCGAGCTGGAACCGCTGGGTTGTCTCGGTGACCTCGGCTGGTACTGCATTCGCTATGCTCTGTGGGTCATGAAATGGCAACTCCCTGTGAGGGTGGTGGGCCGCATCCTGAGTGAAGCTGCGAGCGTTTCCGGCCAGCCGGGAAGCCCGTTGGAATTCTCGGGCGAGCTCTTTTTTGAAGGTGGTGTCTCGAGTGGATTTTACTGTTCGTTCGGAGTGGACGGGCAGCAGTGGGTCGTGGTGAACGGCGAACAGGGCACGCTGCGGTGTTCCGATTTTGTGATCCCCACGAGCCAGATCGATACCGCCTACGAAGTGGGACATCAGCGTGTCCCCAAGGAAGGGAGTGGGATGGAACTCGGCACTGAGACTAATCCGGGATCTCAGGAGACCCACATGTTCCGAAGCTTTTCGGATGAGGTTCTGAACGGACGCAGGCGTGAGGACTGGCCCTCGATCGCTTGGAGGACTCAGTTGGTGACCGATGCGTGCCTGGCATCTGCCCGAGCCGAAAGTCGCCCGCTAGCCGTGTCGCCGGAACGGAGCGTTGGCATTCTGCCGACTGGGTGCGGGTGACATCCCGTCGCCCGAAAGTGGGGGCGTTGCGGATGGACAGAATGTCCATGGGCCGCAGCGTTCAGGATGAACGCGCTCCCTTAGGCGCCGAAACGGGAAAGGCCGTGGACACTTTGACCATTACTTTCTACGGACTTGGTTCTCGATGCCAAATCATGGAGTCGTGGCGAGGCCGATGCGGTAGAAGCGCCGGTCAAAGTCACCGCTATCTGGGTCGCTGTAGTCCTGAACGGAAGCCTCGAGGGTGAGGGTGGCAATGCTCTGCCAATTGCTGAATGTCGTGGCGGCCTGGACGATCACCTGCTGTCCGGGGACGCCGTTGATCGTCAGGGTGAAAAGCCCGGATTCGAAACGCAGGCTTCCCGGGACGATGTTTGGTGTCGGTATTGCAGCAGTGATCTGAAGTGGTTCGTGCAGGCTGAGATAGCGGGTGCGACCGTCCTCGTGGATGCGGGCCAGCAAGAAGAAGCTGCCATCGATCTCTGCCGGGAGTAGTGGGGCGGGTGTGGTCGTCAGGATGCTGTTGAATCCAGAGCCGTTGAGGATTTCCGAAGACAGCAGAATTTCGTTTCCGTTCCAGGGGTTGGGATCCGGATCGAGGAACAGGCTGAGGGTCGGGTCTCCGACGCTGCTTGTTTCGGACTGGTACAGGATTTCGAGGGGAAACGTTTCACCCCCTGTTAGAGAACCGACGGTGCTTCTCCTGGCGATGATGAGATTTGGCCAGGGATCGACGGGTGTTGGAAGGCTGTTGCGGTTTGCTGAGACGCCGCCGCCAAGGTCCCACATCCTATTGTATCCATCGCTGACCTGTCCGGACTCGGATCCGCCGGGCCTTGCATGGCTGAGGCGGTCACCGCCTGCGATGCGACTGTAGTGGAAGCCGCCCGTGGCGCCGGAGGATTCGGCGGAAGCATACCAAGTGCTCCGCATTGAGTTGGTGATGTCGATGTTTCCATCGTTGGCGTCGGGACCAAGTTCGACGGTGCCATGATACCATGCGTGGACGTCGCTATGATTTCCGCCGGAGAAGTAGCCGTAGCCTCCTGATAGGTTTGTCAGCTTCCGGTTGAAACAACCGGCGACGGACCGTCCTTGGGGAATGAGAAATTCACCGAACTGTTGGTAATAGTTGTCCGCGAAGAGCACGTTCTCCCAGACTCCGATGGTGGCATCTCCAAAGGTGCTGTCGACCGGATCCCAGAGGGTCATGTGGTCGACCCACACCCCTTCGGCTCCAAGGAGACGGGCGATCTCACTGACCACCGATGAGCCGCGGCTGTGGCCCAGCAGGTGAAGGGGCAGTTCGGCGAGGGGGCGGCCCCCGTTTTCCGGAATCAGAGTCGTCGAAAGCAGGGCCGCTGCAGCGGGGATCGCGACATCAGTCGAGGAAGTAGCTCCGGCGGTGGAAATGCTCGACCAATCGAGCTTTACGACGATTTCGCCGGTGTCGGACTGATCGGGCGGTGGACCATCCACGCGATTCACCGTGGTGGTATAAGCTCCGTCGCTGCCACCGATTTCGATGATGTAACAGGTCAGATCACTGCCGGGAAAGTCGCTGCGCCCACTGAAACGCTGGGCCATCGGCAGAATCCAGCCGTCGACGTCGCTATTGAAGCCGTGCGTGATCACCGTGACTCCGCCAGCCTTCAGCGCGCTGACCGTGGAAAGCACG
The DNA here is from genome assembly GCF_049672945.1 of Haloferula sp. Classification (NCBI taxonomy): domain Bacteria; kingdom Pseudomonadati; phylum Verrucomicrobiota; class Verrucomicrobiia; order Verrucomicrobiales; family Verrucomicrobiaceae; genus Haloferula; species Haloferula sp. Next base: position 27,498 of record NZ_JBATWY010000228.1, read on the forward strand.
ACAGTGAGTTGAAGGAGAAAGCGGAGGGTCGGCATGGAGGAGTCTTGGAGTCGCAAAAGTAACTGATTCACCCATTCCCGGAAGAACCAAGTTTCAGTGAATCAATGACCGGCAAATCCCAAGGGATCGGATTTCAAGGCTGTCGTTCTGGTGAATGGAGGCTTGGATGCCGCGCCCTCGAAGTATCAGAACATCCCTTGTGCTGAGGGCATGCTCGGCGCCGTGGGCATCGCTGGGAAAACCTGGAAGGCAAGCCGTCTTCGGTACGGTTGGCGGTTTTCTAATCTGTCGAGACTTGGAGATCGAGAGAAAGAGTCTTGTCAGGAGGCGGTTTCGGCCTCATCCCCTATTGATAAATCCCATGAAAAATCGGTATCTCTTTCCCCACGTCTTTCAATCTATCGCCTTGCACCTATGTTTGATCACAGGCGTATATGCGAATGCCGAGATCAGGGATTGGAAGTTAAAAGATGGAACTGAGCTTCGAGGTGAGATTGATGATGTCGATGAAACGGCAGAAACAGTAACTCTGAAGGGCGATCAAGGTAAGGTGGTCGTTGTGCCACTTGACAGTCTTTCCGCTCTTGATCGGGCATGGGTGCTCCAGTGGATCGAGTTCGCTGAGGAACTGGGCGATGCAGCGGAGAAGTTTGGTGGCAGGATCGAGCACTATGAGGGGAAGGGTGAAACGACTACGACTCCCTTCCATGTCTACCATCCCTCGGGGGATATTCCCGTCGGCACCGCGCGCCCAATGATGATTTTGTTCAGTGCGAACGGTAAGGGCATTCGATTTCTGCTGCGCCATATCAAAGCGGCGGAAGAGGTGAAGATGACCCTCGTTGCTTGTGACGTGTTCCGCAATCACATGGAAGAACGCGATTCGATCAGGCGGTTTCGTGAGCTTCTCCCGATCATCAGGGCAACTGTTCCCCACGATCCGGAGCGGGATTTCATGGGGGGATCTTCGGGAGGTGCCTGGCGCTCCTTCAATCTTTCCAGCGACCTGCCGGATGAAACTTGGACTGGTGTTTATTCAAATGGCGGATGGCTCGGCGGTGAGAAAAACTGGAACCGGGATTACCCGGCCATGCGCGTGGCGATGGTGAATGGCGATGAAGACAAGGCTGCCAATGCTTGGCTGGACCGGGACATCGAGATTCTTCAGGAGCATGATTGCACGGTGGCGGTGGTTGCCTTTGAAGGTGGCCACCAAGTGCCTCCGCCATCGGTGCAGGTCAAAGCCTTCAAATGGCTTTTGGGCGAAATTGAGTGACATGCTGTCGCCCGGAAGTTGAGGGCGTTGTGGTGGCGCTGATGGACAGAATGTCCATCAGCCGCAGCGTTCAGGATGAACGCGCTCCGGTATTCATGGCGAAGACGATGGCGGGAATAGGGAGACGGACTATTTAAGTCCGTGGTGCGTTTGGGGGAGGACGCTGAGTGGGAGGAGGTGCCTTGCGGATGGTTGATGGTCTCTTGGTGAGGCGGAAGAAGTTAAAAACTCCTTCTCCATATTGCTCAGGTGAAACTCCAGGCATCCATGTCGAAGACGACGGTGACTTCTTCGGGGAGGGTGGTTTTTTTGAGGGCGGACTGGACGTGGGTGGCGAGGGTGCGGGCGCTGGCGGCGCGGAGCATGAGCTGGAAGCGGAATTGGCCGTGGCTTCTGACCAAAGGGCTGGGGAGGGGATCGCCTAACAGGATGCTCTTGGGGAGGCCTTCCTTGAGGCGGCGGTGGAGGGTTTCGAGGGTGAACTCGGCGAGGCGTTCGTGGGTCGAGCGACTGGTGAGGACGGCGCAGCGGGTGAAGGGGGGGAAGTGGAATTGCTTGCGCATTTCGAGCTCCTGCTCGGCGAAGCCGTCGAAGTCGTGGTGGCGGGCAAACTGGATGCTGGGGGAGTGGGGGGTGAAGGTTTGGACGATGACTTCGCCTTCGAGTTCGCCGCGGCCGGCGCGGCCGGCGACTTGGGTGAGGAGTTGGAAGACGCGTTCGCCGGCGCGGAAGTCGGGGACGTGGAGGCCGATGTCGGCGTTGAGGATGCCCACCAAGGTGACGTTGGGAAAGTGGAGGCCCTTGGCGATCATCTGGGTGCCGATGAGGATGTCGATCTTCTTGGCTTGGAAGGCGTTGAGGAGATCGCGGAGGGCGTTCTTTTTGCGCATCGCATCGGCGTCGATGCGGGCGATGCGGGCCGTAGGGAAGACCTTCTTCAGGACGTCCTCGACCTTCTGGGTGCCGAAGCCCTGGAGGAAGATGCCGTTGTCGCGGCACTCGGGGCATTTGCGTGGGACGATGGCCTGGTGGCCGCAGATGTGGCAGAGGAGTCGGTCGTCGGTGCGGTGGTAGGTGAGGGCGACGGAGCAATGCGGGCATTCGCAGACGTAGCCGCAGGAGGGGCATTGGAGCGAACGGGCGAAGCCGCGGCGGTTGAGGAAGAGGATGACTTGTTCGTTGTTGGCGATCTTCTTTTCGATGGAGATGCGGAGGCGTTCGGAGAGGAAGGTGTCGTTGGCTTTGGTCTTACGGCCTTCGTTGCGCATGTCGACGACGCGGATGAGCGGGAGCGCTTGGGAGTCGACACGTTTTGTTAGACGGAGAAGTTCGTATTTTCCGTCGAGACAGTTTTGGAAGGATTCGAGCGATGGCGTGGCGGAGCCGAGGACGATGGTGGCGCCTTCGAGGTGGGCGCGGAGGACGGCGACGTCGCGGCCGTGGTAGCGGGGGATCTGGTCCTGCTTGTAGGTGTTCTCGTGTTCCTCATCGACGATGATCAGGCCGAGGTCGGGGAGCGGGGCGAAGACGGCGGAGCGGGCACCGATGACGATACGGGCTTTGCCTTTGCGGATGCGGTGCCATTCGTCGAAGCGCTCGCCTTGGGAGAGGTTCGAGTGGAGGACGGCGACTTGTTCCTGGACGTGGGCGAAGCGGGCACGGAAGCGGCGGACGGTTTGGGGGGTGAGGG
>NZ_JBATWY010000229.1:0-1979 GCF_049672945.1 Haloferula sp.
GTTGCGCTTCATTCTTTTAGATGATCCGGATTGTTCAATGATATGAAGTTAGAACCTGCTCTTTTCCAACTTGTTTTATTGAATTGAGGCGAGGAATCAGGCAGGCTTCCTTTCTCTCCCCCCTGAAATGAATGCTCTGCGAAGCACCCGAGGTGCCAATGCGACTCGTCGTCCGTTGCCCTTATGGTGTCGGATTTTGGATTGCCGGATTTTCCGGGGGAGGAGATGGCGACTGTTGAAGTGACGGCACCCGATCATCCGTCACGGCAATCGCAATCAAAGAATTCCGTCCCCAAACCATCATGTTCGAATCTCCCCTTTTCGACAGATCCGCCGGTCTGTTCTGTGGCCTCGGCCTGCTCGCCCTAACCGTTCCCGCATCTCTTGGTGAAGGACTCTCGCTACGCGTGGCGGATACCGAGGTGCCCGGGCTTGATAACTATTTTGGTGGCGAGTTCCTGCCCGAATTCAAAGGCGGCATCTATTCCGGAGCATCCGCCAGCGTCATTTATGACAGCAACCTCTTCCTTGATTCTTTCAACGAGAAGGCCGAAATCTACATGGAGCTCGAGCCTTGGCTCGCTTATCGCTCGGATCCGGATGGAGGAGCGACCTGCTCCCTGGAGTTGCTTTATTCGCCGATTGGCAAGGTCTTCTGGGACGAGCCGCATCTTGACAGTTTCGATCAAGCCGGCAGTGGCTCGTTCCGTTTTCGTGGGGGGAAAACCGATATTCTAGCCTATATCAGCTATGCTGAGGTTTCCGGTGCGGACCGTCTGGCCGGAGGATACGTGGAAGGATCCATCTTTAGCTACGGCATGAAGGGCAGCTACCAGATGGCTCCCAAGACCCAACTGGTGGGATCCTGGCGTTATGCCAAGTCGGATTACCAGACGATTGGATCGGCTGGAACCGAAAGCTATCTCGGTGACTTTGGATTCAATTGGACGACCGGTCGGCGTCTTAGCTTAGGTGCTGTCATCCAGTATTCGATGTTGGAGTCGATTTCCACCGGTGATCGGGAGGCGTGGGGTTTGGTCGGCACGGCCCACTACGGCGTCACGGACCGAATCGATGTGGAAGCGGCTCTGGGAATCGAGTTTGCGAATAATTCCGGTGTCGGCGGCGGCAATGACACGGGTGCCCTTGGGAAGCTGAAATTCAGGTACAGTTTGAATGAACGTTGGATCTGGAACGGCCTCGTCAGCTACCGGACGGTTCCTTCCCCGAGCAATGCCGGATATCTGGTTGACGATTTGCTCTTTTCCACCTCGTTGAAACGGATTCTTCACGTGGGTGAGATCGATGCCGGTGTTGCCTGCAGCATCTCTCAGTATAAATCAGTGGGAACCGCGGCGGCCCTTGCCTCGGATGATGAGAAGAACCTGTATTTGTTCCTCGGCTATCAACGCCCCTTTTTCTCGGAGAGGATCAGTTTTTCCTCGATGATCAGCTACACTACGAACTCCGGTCTTCGTGATTGGGATCAGTTGCAACTTTCAGTTGGACTGAGTTCTGAGTTCTGAAGCCTCCTTGATTTACAGCTGTTCAAGCCGGACTAGTACGGGTGCCCTTAGGTTTCCGGTTGGTTTCTATGCCGGATAACCGAGAAATCAGGGCCTTCAAAGCGTAGTACGGGCATTTGCGCATTAATTGCTTGTCAAATCGGTCCCAAGTGTAAAGAATCCCGTCAATCCCCTCACATAGTTCCTCCCCCCATAGAATCTTCGTCGTTTGGATACCGTTTTGTTGGCCCGACGACTCATCAGCCGATCTGGTTGATGGAGTGATCCACATGGATCCGCTGACGAAATCTTGCCAGGAAGGTTCGTCCCCACGTGTCCCCTCCACCTGGTTTTGAAGCTTTAAGCTTCATTCGACCAAGGGCGGCAGCGTTTCAAGAAGCTGCTGGCCCCTAGATTCCATCAAATAGGAGCACATGAGTTAGGAACATACCCGATTAGCTCTCCCGATCACCC
>NZ_JBATWY010000230.1:0-3757 GCF_049672945.1 Haloferula sp.
ACACTAGCCGACCTTGAAGAGGTTTGGAATGAAGGTGCAGGTGCGCCAATCGGCAAAATTACGACCCTGTGAAAACATTCCGAGAAGGAGCTGTTCTTAGTAGATTAGAAGCCGAAGCGAACTTCGGCGTACCCCTACCCATAGGAAAATTGGGAATACTGGATGTTGTCGAAGACGGCTATCGAATCCGGTTTGTCGGATGGTGGACAACCCAATCTGGTGAATTGTGCTGTTCGCTACCTAAAGTCTTTCCTGACTCACCCAGCCACGACGAATTCAATCTCCTTGTTAGGACTATTCGAAAAGAGCAACGACAGCATCAGGCCCAAGCTCAATCAGACGAAAGTACGACAATACGACAGGCCGACAATCTGCGTGACCTATTTGAAGCAATTCTAAGCCATACCGAACAGTTTGGATGGCACACTGAAGAACACTGGATTGAATCAGAGGAGTTGGCTCACGCAAACTGGGAGCGAACTGCAGATGAATGTGTTGGCAGCTATCTGGGTTTGGATTTCGTATTCCCCGCGACGATTGGCACCTGCTTACATTCAGCACCTAGTCGATTGGCTCCCCTTCAAGCATTGGCCCTCCAAAACCTCGAAGCCAGAGCCCGTCCAGTTCTTGAAGATCTGAAGGGTCGCTATGAGTCCATAATCTCAGAGGTTAACGCCCTCGCAGAAATTGCTTCCGAATTCGCATCCCCTAGGGTCCTGATTGATGAACTGCTCGAATCAAACAGAGATCACGACCGCGCGTTGGCGAGCCTCTTGGATCGCTGGCTCCGAGGTTGTCGAACCAAATTAGCAAGCGGCTTCTCGGGAACTTCAAGTTTTGCACACACTTGGGAGCGGGCAGTACGTGCCTGTATTCTTGGTTCACCGGACATACTCGACATTAGCCACTCTGAATTTGCATCTCAACCTATTGCCCGCGACAAGAATGGAAATATCGTGTCCCGAAGCTCTTCCCAAAGGCCTGATTTATGGTGCCTAGCCGGCGGCCTTAGTTACTTAATTGATGCAAAATGGTACGACGAAGGAAGCCTGCCCCCCACACCGGACATTATTAAGCAATTAATGTATGAGCTTAGTGCTCATCACAAAATTTCTGGAAATGTATTCATCGTGCCAACGAAGGCACAGACATCAAGACATCTTACATCAATCCGCCTTGAATACGCTGATGAGTTCGACGAACGGTTCCCGCTCATCCGCGTGATTGAACTACCAACAGTAGAAGTTTTAGCATCGTATATTAATTGCGACCGAAGCAACCTCGGAAGCAGGATTATTGAGCTAATGTCACCAGTGGCGGTATGAACCGTGAAAGGGGTCCCGTTTTTCAAGCATTGACTCCCTCCGGCTGGATTGAGGATCCTTGTCATTCCTGCACAATGCGTGGCGTGATGAACACCATAAGGAAGCTCTTCTCTTTTCTGGAGCCGTCGCTGCGAAAAAGCGGGGCGAGGAATGGAACGTCAAACACGAGCGGGCCACCGCTTCCTTTCGTCATGGATGTCACGGGAACCGGACCACCGGGATCTCCCAGAAGAATCCCGAACTGGGAAGGATCGTCAGCCTGGAGAAGCTGGTAGTTCAAGGTCGGAAGGCTGTCGCTCAGTTCAAGATGCTGGACATCGAAGCCGCCGGTCCGGCCCGGCAGGGAAAAGCGGATGACCGGAGCATCTGGATTCGTTTCTGTTTGCCTGGCAATTTATTTTTTCTTCCTTGGGGAGCTCCCAATCCATCCATGGCGAGCTGGTGGAACCGACTGCAAGATTTGTCGCCCGACGCCTTTTTCCCGGATGGTCACTCTCATTCCGGGCTTCTGCCTCATGCAAAAGCAATGGCACCATGATACGCGCCCCGCGAAACGGATATTCCAACGAAATCCCCGCACGCGGCGGCCTCCCGGTGGCGGGCTTTCTTTTCCGGGCTAGGCAAGGATCCCCTTGACGACCTTGGCGGGTTCCACGCCGGTGGGCTTGTGGTTGAGGCCTTGGAAGCGGAAGGTGAAGCGGTTGTGATCCATGCCGAGGCAATTCAGGATGGTGGCGTTGAGGTCGCGGATGTGGACGGGGTTTTCGGTGATGTTGTAGGAATAGTCGTCGGTCGCGCCGTAGCTGATGCCGCCCTTGATGCCGCCGCCGGCGACCCACGTGCTGAAGCAGCGGCCGTGGTGGTCGCGGCCGGTGCCGATTTTCCCCTGGCTGTAAACGGTGCGCCCGAACTCGCCGCCCCAGACGACGAGCGTGTCCTCCAGCAGGCCGCGCTGGTGGAGGTCGGTGACGAGCGCGGCGGAGGCCTGGTCGGTGTCGCGGCACTGGTTGGCGAGGTGGGTTTGGAGATTGTTGTGCTGATCCCAGCCGCGGTGGAAGAGCTGGGTGAAACGCACGCCGCGCTCGGCCATGCGGCGGGCGAGGAGGCAGTTGTAGGCGTAGGTGCCCGGGGTGCGGGACTCCGGGCCGTAGAGGTCGAAAACCCAGTCCGGCTCATCGGAAAGATCGGCGAGTTCCGGGGCGGAGGTCTGCATCCGGAAGGCCATTTCGTACTGGCTGATGCGGGTGAGGATTTCCGGATCCGACATTTTTTCGTGGCGGATGTGGTTGAGGGCGGCGAGGTCGTCGAGCATCGCGCGGCGGTCGGAGCGCGCCATTCCGGCGGGGTCGTTGAGGTAAAGGACGGGGTCCGCGCCGCTGCGGAACTGCACACCCTGGTGGTTGGAAGGCAGGAAGCCGCTGCCCCAGAGGCGTGAGAAGATCGGTTGCCCGGGGTTTTTGCCGGTGCCCTGCGAGACGAGCACGACGTAGGAGGGCAGGTTCTCGTTCATGCTGCCGAGGCCGTAGGAGACCCAGGAACCCATGCTGGGGTTTCCCGGGAACTGCGAGCCGGTGTTGATGAACGTGATTCCGGGGTCGTGGTTGATGGCCTCCGTGTGCATCGAGCGGATGACCGCGATGTGATCCGCGACCTTGCAGGTGTAGGGCAGGAGATCGCTGATCCACTGGCCGCTCTCGCCGCGCTGCTCGAAACGGGCGAGGCTCTTGCAGAGCGGGAAACTTTTCTGGCCGGAGGTCATTCCGGTGAGGCGCTGACCCTGGCGGACGGAGTCGGGGAGATCCTGGCCGTGGACTTTCTCAAGGTGCGGCTTGTAGTCGAAAAGGTCGATGTGGGACGGGCCGCCGGATTGGAAAAGGTAGATCACGCGTTTCGCTTTCGGGGCGAAGTGGGAGCGGGCGAGGGAATCGCCGCCGCTAAGGGATTTTGCGTCCGCGGCCAACAAGGTACGGGCGGCCATCGCGCCGATGCCGAGGCCGGTGAGACCGAGGAAGCTGCGGCGGGAGATCGCGTTGAGGTGCGTGTCGATGGGGTTCATGGCGAAAATTAGCGAAGATGTTTAACCACGGATGACACGGAATACACGGATGGAAGACTTTTCCTGATCCATATACTAAGATCAGTGTTCATCCGTGAAATCCGCGTTGGAAAAATGTGTTTGGGTGGCTAGGGCCGGTTGATGAACTCGTCGAGGTTGATGAGGGTGGAGCCGAGGATGGCGTAGGCGGCTTGCTCGGGGGTGCCGGCGAGGGCTTTCGCGGCGGCCTCGTCGTCCGAATAACGGGCGAGGTGGCGGTCGAGGGATTGTTCCAGCAGCTCCAGCTCGCCCGCCTCCGGATCGCGGCCGGTGGTGAGGCGGAAGCCGTAGGTGAGGCGCGCGGTGGGGGACGCGCCGCCTTCGTCGATCATGCGTT
>NZ_JBATWY010000231.1:0-32278 GCF_049672945.1 Haloferula sp.
GTCTGGGCCAGAAGAAACTCCGCCTTGGTAGCCGCCAGTTCTTCGATCTGGATCGAATGAAACGATCGGGCCTCTTCGGTGTCTGGTGCGAGGTCGGGGCGGTAGCAGTCGTTTTTGGGTCCTGTTAGAGCAACGACGAGCACGGGGGACGTGGGTGGATGGCTTTCGCATAGCTCAAGAAGGTAGGCGACGGCGTCGGCGTTGATGGACTCTGGCATACCTGCTTCTAAGATGCGGGTCCGATCAAGACGCCAGGTAGGAGCCGTCAGGATTAGGGGGAGATTGGCTTGGCTCGCGGCGTCGAGGTACTCGATGTAGATCGAACTCATCGCGGCCTTGGCTTCCTCTGGTCCGTAGATTAGAGGGGTATTGAAGAGCGTGGGATGGAGCGCGATCCTTGGACGGCGGCGTAAGCGCTCGGCGACGGCGCACTCGGCAAGGATCTTCGGGTGACTGGCGAGGAGTTCGGTGAGCATGGGCTTGAAGTGGTTGCTCGATGGCACTGCGGCCCCCTGAAGGGGGAACTACGAACTCTTGTTAGGGAGTTTCGGGCGAAGAATTTACTCCTCGAAGTAAGTGTAGCCGTTGAGGCCGGCGCGGAAGAGGTCCATGACTTCGCGGCGCTCCTTCGGGCTGATGCGGCCTTGGTTGACGGCCTTTTCCGCGAAGCTGCGGAAGCGGGTGACGAGCTCCTTGGGCTCGTACTCCACGTAGCTCAGGACGTCGGCCACGGTGTCACCTTCGACTTCGTGGGTGTAGACGGGCTTGTCGTTTTCAAGGTGGACGCCGACGACATTGGTATCGCCTAACAGGTTATGGAGGTCACCGAGGGTCTCCTGATAGGCGCCGACGAGAAAGACTCCGACGTAGTAGGATTCGTTTGGCTTGAGCGAATGAAGCGGAAGGACGTTTTTGACATCCTCGCGGTCAATGAAGCGGTCGATTTTTCCGTCGCAGTCGCAGGTGATGTCGGCGAGCACGGCGCGTTGGCGTGGTCGCTCGTCAAGACGATGGATTGGAAGGACGGGGAAAAGTTGCTTGATTGCCCACGAGTCGGGAAGCGACTGGAACAAACTAAAGTTGCCGTAATAGAAGTCGACGAGGGTATCGGAAACCTCGCGCAGGTCTTCTGGAATGACTTCTAGTTCCTGCATCAGCTTCGAGATCCGGGTCATGATGTGCCAGAACCATGCCTCGGCGAGGCCGCGCTCGCGGAGGGTGGCGTTGCCGTAGATGAAGTTGGCGCGAACCTGGTCGCGGTAGTAGGTGGCGTCGTTGAAGCACTCCTGCAGGTTGCCCATCTTGAGGTCCTTGTTGACGTGGATCAGATTGACGAGGTTCTGCGGAGCATTCTCAGGAATGGGGGGAGCTTCGTCAGTCGTCTGGACCGTGGAAACGTCGAGAATATTGAAAACCAGCACCGAGTAGTAGGCGACGACGGCGCGACCTGACTCTGAGATGAGGTTCGGATGCTGGACGCCCACTTTGTCGCAGACCTGCATGATGGTCTCGATGACGTCAGTGCAGTATTCGAGGACCGAGTAGTTGCACGAGGCCGAGAAGTTGGTGTGGGAACCATCGTAGTCGATGGCCATGCCGCCACCCATGTCGAGCACACCCATTGGTGCGCCTTCCTTGACGAGATCGCAGTACATCCGGGTGACCTCGGTCGCTCCTTCACGGATCGAGGCGATGTTGGGGATCTGGCTGCCTTGGTGATAGTGCAGCATTTTGAGGCAGCCGAGGTGGCCGGATGCCTTGAGTGAATCGACGACGTCGATCACTTGCGCTGCGGAGAGTCCGAACACGGACTTGTCACCGGCGGATTCCTGCCAATGGCCATCGCCACGGGTCGAGAGACGGACGCGGACGCCAAGATTCGGGAGCACGCCGAGTTTCCTCGAACGCTCCAGCACGAGCGCGAGCTCGGACGGCATTTCGAGCACGAGCATGACCTTGAGGCCCATTTTTTGGGCGTTCAGGGCGAGGTCGATAAATTCCTCGTCCTTGTAACCATTGCAGATCAAATAGGCTTGAGGGTCGTGCATGTGCGCCAAGGCCGCGATCAACTCCGGCTTGGAACCGGCTTCAAGGCCGTAGTGATACCTTTCTCCAAACTGGGTGATTTCCTCGATGACCTGACGCTGTTGGTTGACCTTGATCGGATAGACGCCGCGATACTCGCCCTTGTAATTAACGTTCTTGATGGCCCGGCGGAAGGATTCGTTGAGTTCCGTGATCCGGGATTGAAGGAGGTCACGGAACCGGAGGAGCACCGGCATGTCGGTGCCGCGATCCTTTAGTCCCTCGATGAGCTTGTGAAGGGAGACATCCTTCTTCCCGTCGGAACCCTGGAGGCTGACCGTGACGTGGCCGTCATCGTTGACGCCAAAAAAGCCATGAGCCCAGCCATCGACTCCGTAGAGTTCGGCGGACTTGGCCGGGGACCAGTGATTGTCGGTGCTGGTATTTTCAGGCGACATGGTGGCAGTCGGAATCATGGCGGAAGAAAGGGGCGTTTTCAGGGAAATGAAAGGGAAATGAGTCGTCGGATTCAAGATAGCCGCTGCTTGAAATCCTCGTAGGAAAATTTGCGGATCGTCTCAAGCGAACCGTCCTCGTGCTGGAGGACGATGCTGGGATGCTTGACGCCGTTGAAAGTGGTGGTCTTGACCATGGTGTAGTGGGCCATGTCGTCAAAGATCAGGATGTCACCGGGGATGAGATCGCGGGAAAAGGCGTAGTCACCGATGATGTCGCCGGCGAGGCAGGTCGGGCAGCCGAGGCGGTAGGTGGTAGATGGGAGATGGTTGATGGTGGATGATGGATCTTCGGTGCTGAGGTAGGTTTCGTCTTGGTAGGTGACGGCGGGTGGCGCTTTTTCCTCGCAGGCGGGACGCCCGCGCTCCGCCAGGAACACCTCGGGGCGGTAGGGCATTTCTAACACGTCGGGCATGTGTCCGGTGGCGGAGATGTCGAGGATGGCGTGGCGGTGGCCCATGCTTTCGAAAACGTCGACGACTTCGCAGCGCAGCACGCCGGTATGGATGGCGATGGCCTCACCGGGTTCGAGCCAGACTTCGACCGAGTATTTCTCCTGAGCCTCTCTCACGAGTCGGATCAGGCGTTCGCGATCGTAGTCCGGTTTGGTGATCCAGTGTCCGCCGCCCATGTTCAGGTAGGTGAATTGCGGTGAACGTAGTAGATGGCCGAACTTCTCGTCGACGGCGGCAAGGGTCGATTCGAGGTCGTCGGAATTCTGTTCGCAGAGGGTGTGGAAGTGAAGGCCGGAAAGGCCGGTGAGGTCGGCTCCTTCAAGCTGCGCGGCGGTGATGCCGAGGCGCGAGCCGGGAACGCAGGGGTCGTAGAGCGGGGTCTCGCCGGTGGAGTGTTCGGGGTTGATCCGTAATCCGCAGTGGAGTTCGCCGGATTGGAAACGCGGGTGGGCCATGATCATTTCGCGAAAGCGGGACCATTGGCTGAGTGAATTGAAATCCAGATGAGTGGTGAACGCGAGGAGCTGGACGATGTCTTCCTCGGTGTAGGCCGGCGAGTAAGTGACGACGTGCTTACCGAACTCCTCCTTGGCGAGAAGCGCCTCCCAAATCCCCGAGGCGCAGCAGCCGTCGAGGTCGTCCTTGATGTAGGGGAAGGCTTTCCAGCAGGAGAAGCCTTTGAGGGCGAGGACCACCTTGCAGTTCGCGGCTTCCTTGACTTGACGAAGGATGGCGGTGTTCCGCTTGAGAGCGGCGATGGAGATGACGAAGGAGGCCACGGGGGGAGGCTGCGGCTGCAATTTCCAATGATCAATTTCCTAATGCCAAATGTTGAAGATGGGAGAGGTGGAAACTTGAAGGTGGAATGGAGTCGACGATGCCAAGGTCGGGTGATTTCCTCGCGGGATGCAAGAGGTTCAAGTTTCCGAAGCACCGATCGTTGTCATTCTCGTCTTCGGCGTGATTGCTCTGGTTTATCTGGGGTTGTGGCTCTGGTCGCTGATTCACTGTGTTCAGAATCGATACCTTGCGGACAACAACCGGCTGATCGGGATCGTTCTGATTTGTTTGCTCGGGCTGATTGGGAGTTTGGTTTACTTGTTCCTTCCGAGGGAGACGGAGCCGCAGAGGTGATGGGGTGGCTGGAAAGCCGCCTTGTTCAGCTATGGCGGCCCTCCTAGGCCACGGTGAAGGTCGCGGCTTGCTCGGGGGTGAGTTCGATGCAGGTCCAGGGGAGGCCGTGTTGATTGAGGTCGGCCATGAATGAATCGGGGTCGTGCTGTTCCATGTTCCAGACGCCGGGCTTTTTCCAGTCGCCGGTGAGCATCTGCTTGGCTCCGATCATGGCGGGCACGCCGGTGGTGTAGCTGATCGCCTGGCTACCGACTTCTTCGAAGCATTTTTCATGGTCGCAGATGTTGTAGATGTAGACGGCCTTCTCCTTGCCGTCCTTGAGGCCGGTAATGACGTTGCCGATACAGGTGCGGCCCTTGGTGGTGACGCCGAGGTCGCCGGGGTTCGGGAGGACGGCTTTCAGGAACTGGAGAGGGATGATTTTCTGGCCCTGATACTCGACCTCGTCGATGCGGGTCATGCCGACGTTCTGGAGCACTTCGAGGTGCTTGAGGTAATTCGGTGAAAAGCTCATCCAGAACTGGGCGCGCTTGATGGCCGGGATGTGTTTGGTGAGGGACTCGAGTTCTTCATGGTACATCCGATAGATCTCGTAGTTGCCGACGCCTTCCGGACAGGTGAAGGACTGGTGCTTTGACATCGGGGCGGTTTCGATGAATTTGCCGTCCTCCCAGTGGCGGCATTCGGCGGTGACTTCGCGGATGTTGATTTCGGGATTGAAATTGGTGGCGAAGGCGTGGCCGTGATCGCCACCGTTGACGTCGATGATGTCGAGTGTGTGGATCTCGTCGAAGTGGTGCTTCAGCGCCCACGCGGTGAAAACGTTCGTCACGCCCGGGTCGAAGCCGGAGCCGAGCAAGGCGGAGAGTCCGGCTTGCTGGAAGCGTTCCTGGTATTCCCACTGCCAGGAATACTCGAATTTGGCGACGTCCTTCGGCTCGTAGTTGGCGGTATCGAGGTAATCGATGCCGGCTTCGAGACAGGCGTCCATCAGGGTGAGGTCCTGATAGGGAAGCGCGACATTGATGAGCAGGGTGGCGCCGACCTTGCGAATGAGGGAGGCGGTTTCCGGCGGGTTGTCCGCATCGACCTGAAAGGTGGCGATGTCGCGGCCGGTGCGTTGTTTGACCGACGCGGCGATGGCCTCGCATTTGGAGACGGTGCGTGAGGCGAGGGTGATTTCCCCGAAGACTTCCGGGAGCATCGAGCATTTGTGAGCGACCACGTTGCCGACTCCGCCAGCACCAATAATGAGAACCTTGTTCATGTGGGGAAAGAGAACCGTGATCCGAGCCGACTCGCCAAGCCATTAGTGGGCTTTCGTGCCGGATTACGGCTTGGGATCACCCAAACGATGGCGCCTGAGTTGAAAATCGTTGGATTTTCAACGGAAATGGAGGATTTCGGGCGATTTTGCCGACAACTTTTTGTTCGCATGGGGTTTTCTTAAGCGTAAGGGTTTCCCTACCAAGAAACGGTCATCCTCAATCCATGAAACACCAAGCTTCCAATCGCCGCCGTCTCCGTGCGGGTTTCTCACTTCTCGAAATGGTCATCGTGCTCGGCATCATTGCTGTGATTATCGGTGGCGCCATCACCGTCATGGGCAAGGTCAGTGGTGGTGCGGATCGCCAGCGTGTCAGTGGCGACTTCAACTCACTAGGTGCCGCGCTGCGGATGTACAAGGTCAACAATGGACGTTATCCGACCACCCAGCAGGGTCTTGATGCGCTGGTGGAGAAACCGACAACGACGCCGCCTGCCAAGCGCTGGACCCAGTTGATGGACCGGGTGCCTCTCGATCCATGGCAGAACCCTTATGGCTACAAGTATCCGGGTTCGGAGGATGCAACGCTGTTTGAAATCATCAGCACCGGGCCCGACGGCATCGAAGGCAACGAAGATGACATCAGTAGTCAGAAAGACGAGTAAGCCGGGCTCTGCCGGGTTTACTTTGCTTGAGATCGTCGTCGTGCTGTCGATTTCCGTCATGATTGTCGGCGGTGGCTTGTCGGCGATGTATTTCAATCGCGACGAGGCAAAACTGACGGACGCCTACCAGAGCGTTGAAGTCATGGCCAAGCGGGCGCGGACGATTTCGACGCTCCAGCAGCGGCCCTATGCCCTCGAGTTTCGCGATAAGACGGTGAGCTTGATGCCCTATGCGGAAGCAGCGCTGGAGCCGGATGATCGCGACGACATTCTGGATTCCTTGGAAGAGAACCAGGTCTATCAGGAGGAGGCGGGGTTCTGGGATGAGGACGTGGTCGACCAATCAAGCAACCAACCACCGGTGCGCGATGCCTGGGCGGCAGAACCGGAGATGATGATTTCGATCCGGCGCTGGGCGAATGCGGATTGGGAACCGCTCACCCCGCGTGACCGCCATGTCTGGAGGTTCGATCCGAATGGCATTTGTGAGCCGATAGGCCTGCGTTTCGAAGTTGATGGAAGCTGGGTGGAAGTCGGTTTCCATCCCTTGACCGCGGCGATCAATTATATCGAGTCCGAAATGCGATGAAAGGCATGCGAACACCAACGAAGAGACGCGGCTTCCTGCTGATGGAAGTGGTGTTGGCGATTGGTATTTTCGCGATTGCCGCAACGGGATTTGCCGTGGCTCTGGCCCGCACGGCGGATGCGGCCGCGCTGGCCCAGAGGCGGATGCAGATTACTCGGATTTTGGAGAGTTCGTTGAGGGAGGCGGTTTCGCTTCCCGTTTTGGAGGAGGGGACGACTACCGTGGCCTTGCAAGAGGAGATCGGTGGTGCCGGGGTGGAAATTGATACGACGATCGAGATCTTGAGCGAGTTGGAGAATCAGGATGGGCAGTTGCTGCAGCAGATGTTCCGGATCGAGGTGGCGGCCAACTGGTATGAAGATGGGGAGTGGAAGAATGAAACTGCGGAAACCTGGCGCTACGGGCGTCTCTACCAGCCATGAATGCCTCATCCCACCATCGGGTTCGCGGTCGCGGATTCACCCTCTTGGAATTGGTGCTGGCGATTGGCTTGCTTGCGATGCTGGTCGGAATGATTTTCTCAGTGGCCTCACAGAACATCGCACTCGGGCGGGCGGTCGTTGATAAGCAGAATGAGGATAGCGTTGATACGGCGCTGTTTGAGCTTCTTGATAATTTGTTTACGTCGCTTCCGGGAAACGCGCGGCTTGAGTTGCTGGCGGAAAGTGGCGGCAGCGATTTGCTGAGCAATATCAGCTCGGACCTGACGATCCAGAATGTCCCCCTGAGCTTCAACTGGGGAGGGATGGAAATGATTGCGAGGTCGGTCCAGCTTTCGACGGTCCGCAGGAGGGATGGTCTTTATGATATCGTCCTTAGATATTACGAGGGCGAGATTCTTGAGGAGACTCAAGAGCTGGGTGATGAGGTGGTGTTGGGGGATCAGGAGCCTTTTGCCGAAGTGGTCTTGCTTGAGGATGTGGCGGTCTTCGCTTGGCAGGTCCTCGATGGGCGGACCATGGATGAGTGGCAGGCGGACTGGGAAATAGTCGGACGCTTGCCCTTGCAACTGGAGCTGACTTACATGCGTGACCAGTTCGCGGATCCGGTCCGACAGGTTTTCTGGATCACGCCGAAGCAGAATCCTGAGGTTCTGATGCGTCAGCTCGTCCAACAGGGCGGGCAGGGTGGTCAAGGCGGACAGGTGGGCGACCCCGACGCACCCGTTCTCGAGCCACCCGTGCCTGGGGAGGGTCCGCAACCTGGTCGTCCGGGGGAAGGACCTCCGCAGCCAAGTGGTGGTGGAACTCGCGGTGGGCAGAGAGGAGGAGGTCGGTGAATCGAGGAAAACGCTTCAAGCGGGGCTCGGCTCTGGTCGCGGTCATCTGGCTGATTGCGATTCTCGCACTGGCGTCTGTCGCAGCGCTCAAGGTCGTGGCCTTCGATTTGGATGTGGCTTCGGCGAAGATCAATGGCTTCAGGGCCCAGCAACTGGCCGAGATGGGAATCGCCATCGGTGCCAATCCTTCCGTCGAGCGCGGCGATCCGATCCTCAGTCAGTGGTCGGACGAAAACGACGAAGGCTTTGAAGTGAAGCTGGTATCCGAAGGGGGCAAATTCAACATCAACGCCTTGTTGGCGAAGGATGACAAGAATCTGCTCAAGAGCATGTTCATCGACTGGGGCCTTGATATCGATCAGGCGGCCGCGGTCGTGGACGCCTTGGCTGATTGGATGGATCCCGGCGATGAAGAGGAACTAAATGGGGCGGAAGTCGCTTATTATGAGGAAATTGGGCGGGTGAATCAGCCATTTAATCGACCATTTTACAACCTGGAGGAAATGAGGCTGGTGCGCGGGATGGACTTGGTGGAGGCCTATCGCCCGGATTGGCGCAGCTGGTTTACGATCTGGAGCTCCGGGGGGCTCGATCTCAATGAGGCCTCGCCCGAGCTGATTGGGGTCGCGGCAGAGGTTCCCACGGAAAATGCCACCATTATCCCCGAAACCATCATCGGGCCTGATGGCATCAGGGACACTGACGACGATGTGCCCTTCAGATCGCAAGCGGAAGCGCTTGCACTTCTCGGTGTAAACCCCAATCTCAGGCCCGATATTTCAGCTAGATTTACAGTAAATGACACCACCACGCGAATTGAGAGCATCGGCACCGCCAGTGGAGTCCGGAGGAAGATTACGCTCGTGGTGCGTAACCGGACCGGCCAACCAGCGATACTTGAACGAACTGAGGAGGTGATTCCGTGAGCAAGAAACCTGAGATGTCATTATTGGTCCCGGGTCCATCGGGCTGGGAATTATGGAAGCACGTCGCTGATGGCGGATTCGAGCGTGCGATGGAAGGGGGACCCATGAAGATCGGCGAACTGACCCAGTTGCCCAGCGGGGATTTGGCGATGCTTTTTCCGGTGCGGGCGATCCAGACACTCCCTTTTAAGGCCGCGAGCACCGATCCAGCGCTGTTCGAGGATTTGGCGGTGATGCATGCCGAGCGTCTTGGAATTCGACCTGATCCCATGGCAGGTCAGTTGAGCGATCATTTTGTCGTCCGGGAAGACGAGGAATCGACCGTCCTTCTTCATGCGGTGCTGAAGAGTCCGGGAGAAGGAGAATTGCCGTCGCGGACTCCAAAGGAATTTGATTTGTCCGCCCGTGCCTACCGGGCGGACGGGGACGCCGTCACGGCTTGGAAGGAACTCGGCCGCTGGGTGTTTGCCATTCATCTGGGTGGAAAGCTGCTCTACGCGCAGGCGACCTCCTTGGGCGAAGCCGTGCCAAACGCAGCTTTTCTCCGCGAGATCCATCTGGCCCTGGGGCAACTCTCGATCCAAGGACTGAAGGTGACGCCCACCTCGGTCCACGTCTGGCCTCCCGAAGGCGAATTGGGCGAGGCCGGGGCTCTGGAAGACGGCTTGGGTGTTAAGGCAGTAGTGGAAGCCCGTCCGGACCCGGTCATTCCCAAGCCGGTGAGCCGTTTGCTGCCGGCAGATGTCCGAGCCGCTCGTCGCGAGCGGCAAAAAAGGAACCAGATGACCGCTGGGATTGCCGCCGTCGCCCTGCTCTACCTCGGTGCGGTGGGATGGTTCTTGTTCGGGCTTTGGCAAGATGTGCAGTTGCGAGACCGGCTCGCGCTGGAGGCGGGTGCGGTCGATGAAATTGCGGCGGAGTATCAGGAACAAATGGCGAAGTGGGATGAACTGCAATCGGTGGTAGAGACCGAACAGGGTCCGCTCGAAATCATGCGCAACGTCGCGGCTGCGATTCCCGCCAACAGCGGTGTGCGACTGGAGATCGCTGACATGGGGCCAGATGGGGTGAAATTGACGGCTGCCGCTCCTCAGTCAGCCCCCTTGAACGCATTTTCCCTCGGTTTGAAGAGGACCGCGGACCTTTCTTGGCTCGAATGGGTCGCCGAAGCCCCGAATAAGACGGCACAAGGCTGGAAAATGACAATTTCGGGCGCTCCGCCGAGAGGTTGATCCAGTGATTTTCCCAAAAACCGACAAAATCCACCGCCTACGGCATTATTTGTTCAATCCTACCTGATGAGTTCTCGCGAGAAAAAGCTCCTGATCTTCTTTCTTACCGCCATTTTTGCGGTGGCGAATCTGTTCGGATTCCAGTGGCTGCAGGCCAAGCAAAAGGTGGTCAAGGACGAGATTCTCGCTCAGGAAGCCATTTTGGCGGACGCGGCTTCAGCCCAGACCGCGAAGGAGGTTTTCGTTCAAGAAATCGACTGGCTGGAAGACAATACGCCCGACCCGAAGGAGGGCGAACTGGTGCCATCCCAGTTGGAAAGCTTCGTCACGAATGAGGCGTCCAGCGCAGGCCTGACAGTGGTGCGCCCCAAGATCCACGACAACGATGAGAGCGGGCTTTACTACAACCGGGCGAGATTTGAAATTTCGGTAAGTGGCAATGAGGCCTCGCTCTACCGTTGGCTGGTTCGCCTTCACAGTCCGAGGGATTTCCGCGCGATCACCGCGCTTCGTTTGAGTCCAAACCGCGAGGATGATGCGCTGATCGATGCCAACGTGCAGATCGAACAGTGGTTCGTTCCTCAAATCGCCGCAGAATTTTCAGAATGACTTACCGCATCATACTTTTGGGATGGCTCGGGCTGTCCTTGCTCGCCTCCGCCGCCGCTCCTGCGCAACCGACGCTCACGCGCTATATGAAGTTGTGGACGGATTCGCCGTTCACGACCAAGCCTGAAATCATCAAAGAAGATTTCAATCCATTGGAAGACTATGCCTTGGGAGGGATTTCCAAGCTGGAAGATGGTTACTACGCCATCCTGCTGAATCGCAAGAAGCCGGACGACAAGATCGTGATCTATCCCGGTGAGAAAAGTGACTTTGAGGTGATCGATGTGACCTGGCCGACCGGCTCGTGGAAGGATGCCGTGGTGACGGTTCGGAGCGGAACGAAAACGGGCATCGTCAAGTTCGAAGACAAGCTTCTCACCTTGAAGGCCGCACCGGCACAGGCAACGCAAAAGCCTGCTGCAGCGGCACCGACGATTGGCAAACCTGCGCCCGGGGCGAAACCCAGCACCCGAACGCCTCGGCCACGTGTCGTCGTCCCGAAGAAGTAATCCATGTCCTTTTCCTCATCGCTTTCGAAGACAGCCGCCATCCCGCACGGGGGACGCGGCTTCTGCCTTTTCCAATTTTCCGCTCACGCAGCACGCTGAACCCCATCCATCATGCCCCGATCGTACTCATTTTCCTCCACTCATTCATCCGAAGGGTTATCCCCGGCGATCAGGCGCTCTGATATCATGCACCGAATTTTCATCTCACTTGTTGGTTGCGCAGCTGTTGTCTGTGCTCAGGAGCCAAGGAGGATCCCGGAAGTCCCGCCCAATGCAGATACGCCTTCGCCAATCGAATCGATCGTTCCAGGGGCGACCCCGGCACCGGCTCCTGCTGCGGCTCCCAACCCTGTCGTCAACGTGGGAGGTTTGCCCAATCCGAACCAGATCATCCGGGAGGACATGATTCTTCCAAAACTCAGTGGAGATGAGCTTGCCGAGCTCTATTTCAAATTCACGGGTCGCCGAGTTACGGTCAGCATGGCGGCTGCGACCGCCGAGTTTCGCTTCATTCAGCGTGCACCGATGACCTACGGTGTGGCGGCCCAGCTTTTGAAGAACGCCGCCTTGCTTGAAGGCTTCATCTTCGTGCCCGACGTCAACATGGCCAATCATGATATTCTGGTGTTGGCGACGGCTGGATCGAACCATTTGCAGCGTGGTGTCGAGGTGGTGATTGATCCTGCGGATCTGCCGACGGACGACCGGGTGGTTTCCTACGTGATGAATCTTCAGCATATCAAGCCTGAGGAAATTGTTAGGACGTTCACGACGATCATTGGACAGTTGGGGACCTACGGATCGATCACCCCCGTGCCCAATGCGGGATCGGTGATCATTACCGAAAAAACCTCGCTCATCCGCAGGTTGATTGAGTTGAAGGAGGAGATTGATGTTTCCGGTTCGATTGCGACGCGCTTCATCGAGGTGAAGTTTGCCGACGTCGAAGAGTTGGCGGAGACCCTCAATGAAGTGCTTGGTACTCAGCAGCAGGGTGACCGTGCTGCGGGTCTCCAGCGGGTGCAGAACAACAATGCTGCACCACCAACCGGGGGTGCCCCGAACCTGGCGGCAGCTCTTGGGAACACTGGAGGAGCCGGTGGAGGCAATGCGGCAGAAGATGTTCCGATTCAAATCGTGCCTGATACCCGGACGAATCGGATCTTCGTCATGGGTCGGCCTGTGGACATCGTCTTTGTCGAGGGCCTTATAGCCGAATTCGATACTCAAACGGATGCGCGAAACTACTTGCGCCGCAAGCTGAAGTTCATTCCGGTGGCAGAGTTTCTTGATGTTGCCGAGCCTGCCTTGATGAGGGCCTTTTCGGGTTCTGCCGATGGCGCTTCGAGTGGTGGATCCGGACGATCAACGGGTGCCAATTTTGGCAATAGCCGGAACAATACGACATCCAGAACAAGCAACACGAACAGCAGGACCTCGAACAATAGCTTCGGAAATAGTGGAGGTATCGGCGGCAGCGGTGGCGGGGTCTCTGGTAGCGGGATTTCGCTCGGAGAACCTCAGGGCAACAGTGCTCCCGAGGCGCGCTTGGTTGGACGGACCCTGATGGTGGCAGATAACATCACCAACTCCCTGGTGGTTCAAGGGCCGCCTGCGAGTGTGGATATCATCAACAACCTGCTTGATCAGATTGATGTGAAGGCGGATCAGGTGATGATTTCCGCGGTCTTTGGTCAGCTGGCACTCGGCGACGACTTCAGCTTCGGAGTCGATTATCTCCGCACGCTTGATTCGAGTGACAACGGGGCGACTGCTGGTCGCGGCGGTAGTGGTGGTTTCCCCGTACTGCCTCTCGATGGCACGGCGTTCAATCCGGGAAGTCTTGCTTCTGCAGCAGGTCTGGGCTTGTACGGAAGGATCGGTGATGAATTCAACGTTCTGGTCAACGCCCTGCAATCGGACAGCCGGTTCAAGGTGCTGGCCCGGCCGACGATTTTCACGGCCAACAATCAGAAGGGCACCATTTCCGCGGGTGAGCGGATCGCGGTCCCGACTTCGAGCAATAATTTCGGCGTGGGGAACGGAGGTATCAGCACGAATATCGAATACCAGGATGTCCTGCTCATTTTGGAGGTCATTCCTTTGGTGAATTCCGACGACGAAGTGACGCTTCAAATATCGCTGCTCAATGATGAGGTGATCGGAAGCCAGTTCATCGAAGGGGTGGGTGACATCCCGACGATTGGTCGCCGGGAGGTGCTGACGACGGTCACCATTCCGAACGGAGCGACGATTGCTTTGGGTGGATTGATTACCAGCCGCCAGCGCAATACGGTTTCTGGAATCCCATTCCTCAGCGATATTCCCGGTCTGGGGAAACTGTTTTCAACCACGACCACCGAGGATAATCGGGCTGAGCTGATGATCTTCATTCAGCCAAAGATCGTGAAGAGCTCTGAGACTCTTTATGACGCGCAGACCGATTTCGGCAGCCGCTACGACGTTGCCGACGAGACGCACGAGTTTGCAAATGGTCCCGGCTTGTTGCCTGACGCCGCCGCGATAAGCCAGCAAGTGATTGAAACCGAGGGGCGTGGCTATGCGCAGCCGGTGCTGGAAGTGGAGGCTCCCGAGTCCCAGCGCGAGAGGAGTCGATTCGTAGGTGGTCGTCCAGGATCGACTTTCAGGGGACGTTGAAGTGAGGGATTCGTACCCAAAGGGCGCAGCGGGAGCTTGCCAAGCGGCAAGCTCCATCGCACTTTTCTGCAGCCGCTGTCCGATTTGGAGAGAATGCGGCTAAAACCTAGAATTTCGAACATCATGCCCGAGATCACCGAAGCGGAACTTGCCCCGAACGTCAAAGCGCTGTGGCTCAAAGCCCTGACTGCTGCCCAGACCAAAAACCACGGATATGCCATCAAGCTGATCCAGTCGGTCCTCAAGGATGCGCCTGGGTTTCTGGACGGCCGTAAGGTGCTCAGAAAGTGCGAAGGAAATGCGACTGGTGGGCCCAAGAAAAAGTCGACGATCTTCGGAATGAAGACGGGTGGCGGTTTGGGGGCCATGAAGCTTGCGGGCCAGGTGAAGAAGGATCCCACGGCGGCACTTGTCTCGATTGAAGCGGAACTGGAAAAAGACCCCTACAGTCCTGAACTGAATGACGTGCTCTTTGATGCCTTTGTCGCTCTGGACATGAAGGAAAGTGCAGCATTCGCCTTGGAGACGGTGCGCAGCACCCATCCCCAGGAGTCCAAGTTTCTTCACAAGCTGGCGGAGTTCTACCTCTCCAATGAAGAGAGCATGAAGGCGGCCGAGGTCTACCGGGATATCATCAAGCACAATCCAACCGACTCCGCGGCGATCAAGGGCGAAAAGGATGCCACCGCGCGGGCTTCCATGCAGCAACAGAAGTGGGGTGAAGACGCCAGCATGAAGGACATGATGAAGGATAGTGCGGCGAGCGAGGAGATGGAGAAAGCCTCCCGCACCGGCCTGACGCGTGAGCAACTCGAAGAACGCCGTGATCAGCTTGCGGCCAAGTATGCCGAGGATCAGAACAATCTCGCGGTCGTGAAGGATCTGGCAACGATCTTTGAGCGGCTTGAGGATTGGGCGAGTGCCCAGTCCTACTACGACTGGGCCTTTTCTTTGAGTTCCAGCGACGTGGCGCTGCGCTCAAAGGCCGAAAAAATGGGCGACAAGCTCAAGGAGTCTGAGATGAAGCTGCTTGAGGCGCGGGCTCTGGAGAATCCGGATGATCCGGAAGTCAAGGCGATGCTCGCTGAGAAGCGGAAAGCGAACATCGAGTCAGCAGTGGCCGATGCGACTCGCCGGGTCGAACAGAATCCGACGGATCCCGTTCTTCGTTACGAGCTGGGCCGTGCCTTGTTTGATGCGGCTGACTACAGCGGAGCGATCCCTCATCTTCAGCAAGCCAAGCGAAACCCCCACATTCAGTCCAAGGTGCTACTGCTTCTCGGTCGGACTTTCAAGGAGAAGAAGATGCTCGATATGGGTGTCAAACAGCTTGAGTCCGCACTCGAAGATCTCGTGGCCATGGACAACGTGAAGAAGGAGATCCTCTACGAAAAGGGCCTGATGCATGACGAGATCGGCGACAAGGATGCGGCGATTGCGTGCTTCAAGGAAATCTACGAGGTCGACTACGGCTATCGTGATGTCGCGGCGCGGGTGGAGGCTTCGTATGGATGATGCTTCACTCGCCCAATCTTTGAAGGGTTGATGGGCTCTGCGCGGTGGGTGCTTGAAGTGAGTTCCCGGGGTTTGTCGTTCTACTGCGGGTAGAGCGTGATCCTCAGCGGGTCGTAACGGTCATCAGGCCGGAAGATCCAGCCCGGATTACGGTTCACCACTTCGTAGCCGGTCAGCATGAATTCAGGCAGGATTTGATTGCTGTTTGGATCGTAGGCCGACTTCCCGGTGTAGTATCCCTTGATCCTGTACTCGTAGTTCTGATCAAAACCGTAGCGCTGACCCGGTGGGCCGGTTTCCGGAAGGCGATCGGGCGCTCTCTTTTTGTCCTCGCGCAGCATGACCAGCTTGGCCCGGTTCCAGGATTCACGGGGTTTCCTCAAATAGCCCCAGAAGCGGGTTTTCTTCACGTAGTAGCGTCGGCCATAGAAGAAGTCTCCGGTGGGCTCTGAGGCGATTTGGGCTTTTCGTTCCGCCGCCGTTGGCCCCCCCATGGTTCCTCCTCCAATCGAGGCCCCGCATTGGCAGAGTAGGGTCGTGAGAAGGGTGAGGGCGATGAGTCGGAGGCTTGCTTGCATGGAGTGGGGGGAAGCTAGGAAGGGGGAAGGGGGGGCTGCAAGCGCCAAAGGTCGTTTGATCGCGCCATGTTGACTCTCCGAAAACCCGCTTGCAAATAGGGGGTTACGCGGCTAACCACTCCGCCCCTCCAGCTCCCAGGAACCTCGGGGGCGGACCACTGCATGAAACTGGCTTCCCTACTTTCGCCCGATCAGATCATCCTTGATATGAGCTCCGAGGAGCACATGCCAGCGATCTTCGAGCTCGTGGATCATTTGATTTCGACAGGCAAACTGCCTGAGGCCCTTCGCGAGGAAGTGGTCGCCTCGCTCGAAGCGCGAGAAGAGCAGGTCAGTACCGGCATTGGTTATGGCGTCGCCATCCCGCATGCTTTTTCGGAAAATCTTGAAGAGGTTGCCGCCGTCTTCGGCCGCTCGGTGAAAGGCATCGACTTCGAAGCGCTTGATAATTCTCCCGTTCATTTTGTAGTGCTCTTCATTGTTCCAAAGAAGGACTATCACCTCCACCTTCAGACGCTCGCAGCGATCGCCAAGATGTTCACGAACTGTGAGATCCGACAACAGCTCAGCGAAGCGGAAAGCCGGACCGCGATTCTGGACATTCTCGCAGGCAAGGCTTCGCGGAACGTGGCCTGACATTCCGTCATGAGTCTTTTAAAGGAAATTGAAAAGCGTTTGTCCGTCGCACTCGCGACGGTGATTGGAGAGGCTACCGAAGCTCCCGTCGTGCCTGCCGCAGACCTGCGCTTTGGTGACTATCAAAGCAATGCCGCGATGATTCTGGCCAAGAAGCTCCGAACAAACCCTCGGGCATTGGCTGAAAAGACCATCGCCGCGATCGACATGGCCGGACTTGGATCCGCCGAGATCGCCGGACCGGGATTCATCAACTTTCGCATCGATCCCGAGACCTTTGCCTCGCGGGCTGAGGCGCAGCTTGCGGATGAGCGATTGGGAGTGCTGCCAGCTTCGGAAAAGCGCACCATCGTCATCGATTTCTCGGCACCGAACGTGGCCAAGCCGATGCATGTCGGGCACATCCGGTCGACCATCCTCGGCGACTCACTGGCGAGGATTGCGAGGTTTCTCGGGCATGAGGTCATTACGGACAACCATATCGGCGACTGGGGGACCCAGTTCGGCATGATCCTGCATGGTTGGAAGACGATTCTCGACGAAAGCCGGCTCAAGGAAGATCCGATACCGGAATTGGTCCGGGTCTATCGTGAGATCAATGGGGCGGCCAAGGATGATCCAGCCGTGATGGAGACCTGCAAGGGCGAGTTGGTGAAACTCCAGGCCGGCGATCAGGAGAATCTCGCGATCTGGAAGGAGTGTGTGGAACTCTCGAAGCAGGGGCTGGAGAAAATCTATGCCCGGCTTGATGTTCACTTTGACCATTGGCTCGGCGAAAGTTTCTACAATGACCGACTTGCGGGACTCGTGGATGAGTTTCTCGAGAAGGGTTTGGGCAAGGTCAGCGACGGGGCGGTTTGTATTTTCTCATCTGGTGAACTTGGCGACGAAAGGGATCCCTTTCGGATTCACAAGAAGGAGGGGTGGATCGACAACCCTGCGGTCATCCGGAAGGCTGATGGAGGCTTTCTCTATGCCACGACCGACCTTGCAACGATCGAGTACCGGATCGACGAATGGAACGCTGACGAAATCTGGTATGTGGTGGGCACGCCGCAGCAGTTGCATTTCCGCCAGATTTTCGATGCCAGTGTGCGCTGGGGCAAGAACGCTGATTTCCAGCATATTGCCTTTGGCTCCATTCTCGGTGAAGACCGCAAACTGATGAAGACTCGGTCGGGCGACAACGTGCAACTCACCGATGTGCTCGATGAGGCGGTGGAGCGTGCCGCGGCAGCCATTGCCGGCAAGAACCCCGACCTTCCGGCTGACGAAGCGGCGGAGGTGGCCGAGATTGTCGGCATCGGTGCCGTTAAGTTTGCCGAGTTATCCCAGAACCGGCTGACCGATTATGTCTTTTCGTGGGATCGGATGCTGGCGCTTCAAGGCGACACGGCCCCCTATCTGCAATACAGCCAGGTTCGGATTCGTTCCATTTTCCGAAAACTGGACGCGCCCTTTGATTCGTCGGGCGTGATGCTCGTGCTCAAAGACGAGGCGGAGATTCATTTGGCCCGCTTGTTGATTCGTTACGGAGAAACCGTGCCATCGATTCTTGAAGAGCACCGCCCCAACCTTTTGGCAAACTATCTGCTGGAGTTGGCGCGTGCTTTCCATTCCTTTTTTGAAGCCTGCCCGGTGCTCAAGTCCGAAGAATCGGTCCGCTCTAGTCGGCTTGCGCTCTGCGAGCTCACCTCAAGAGTCCTGAGTCATGGCTTGAGCCTGTTGGGCATCCGATGCCCCGAAAGAATGTAAGCCATGATCCTGGAAACCTCCCCCCGCCGCAACCTGCCGTTCTATGTGATCGGTCACCGGAATCCGGACACTGATGCGATTTGTTCTGCGATAGGCAATGCGGCGCTTCTGCGGCTGCGGGGGCATCCGGATGCCGTGGCGGCACGGTGTGGAGAGATCCCTCCGCGGACCGCCTGGGTCCTTGAAGAAGCCGGGATTGAAGAGCCCGTGCTCATTACCGATGTCAGGGCGAATGCGGGCATGATTTGCCGACGGGATGTCGTTCAGGTCTGCGCCGGTGATACTTTCATTGCGGCTTACCGACGGATGCTCGCCAGCGGTGTTCGCTGCGTCCCGGTTGTCGGCGATGATGGTCAGCCTCAGGGCATGCTTCGCTATCTGGATCTGCTCGAATTGCTCGTCCCGGGTGATGGCAGCGGAGTTGCGGTTCGGACGATTCACGTATCGCTTGGAAAGATCGCAGTCACTCTCCAGGCGGACAGCGTTGGTGCCGACTTGCCTGAAAAGGATTCTGATGAGGATCTGATCATGCTGGTGGGTGCCTCTTCCCAGAATACCATCGATCGTCGTCTCAAGATGGCTGCCAAGGAAGGGAATGTTGGTCGCTACCTTGTCGTTTGCGGTGACCGGCCGGTGGTGCATCACTACGCGATCGAAAATGGAGCGCGGGCCTTGCTGGTCACTGGTGGCAATGGCGTTGAACCGGAGATGCGAAGGTTGGCGAAGGAGCGGGGTGTGGTCATCCTCCTCTGCTCGCAAGATACCGCCAGCAGTACGACCTTGATCCGCTGTTCGAGGACCGTGAATCATGTGATGGAGACGGACTTTCAGTGCGTCTCCCAGGACGAACCGGTTTCCCGTTTGAGGAAGTCGCTGGCCCACCTTGAGCAGGACCTCTTTCCCGTGGTTGATCCCGTCGAAAACAGAATGATCGGTGTGATTTCGAAATCCGACCTGGTGGACCCGCAACGAATCCGGATTGCTCTCGTCGATCACAATGAGTACGCGCAGGCGGTTCAAGGAATTGAGGAGGCGCACATCGTCGAGGTGATCGACCACCACCGGCTCGCAGGGGACCTGGTTTCCCGCGAACCGATTCGCTTTCTCAATGAACCGGTCGGCTCGACATCGACGCTCGTTGCCAGGAAGTTCGCCCACCGGGATCTCATTCCCGAACCGGGAATCGCGCTTTGTCTTTGTGCGGGGATCATCTCCGACACGCTTTGCCTGAGTTCGCCAACGACGACCGCTTTGGATCGTGAGATGCTGGAATGGATGAGCGAGATCGCCGAAATCGATCCCGAGAAGTTCAAGACCGACTTCTTTGCAGTGGGCTCTTTGCTGACCTCAGGAACCGTGACCGAAATCTTGAATGCCGACCGCAAGGAGTTCGATGACGAGGGCGTTCGAGTCACGATCGCCCAGGTCGAGGAGCTTGGGCTTCATTCCTTCGACGGACGCTACAAGGAATTGCAAGCAGGTCTTGAGGCGCTTGTGGAAGAAAACGAATACGATCTGGCGGTCCTGGCGGTCACTGACATCGCCAAGCACAACAGCCTGATCGTGGCTGCTGGTAATGAGCGGATGATCAGTGGACTGCCATTCCAGCGGGTGAATGGTTCCCACTTCGAGGCACCAGGAGTGGTGAGTCGCAAGAAGCAGATTTTCCCCGCTGTTTGCAAAGCGATCCGGAGCTTGGGTTAGGCAAGACGCTCGTCGTTTCCTGCGTCACTACTTTCGATCCTTGGCTCGCTGGTAACGAGAGCGGCGTTCGGTTTGCTCCGATGGTGGCGGCTCCGAAGTCGCCTGCTTGACGACAGGCGTGGGTGCGGGCTTGCTCGCTTTGCCGACCTTGACTTTCGGTGTCTTCGCTTGTCGCTCGAAGCTCGGTATTCCGAGCAGTGGGAGTTTCCAACCGGTGCGTGTCATGAGCGCCTCAAGGATCACGAGCATGAACAAAGCCAAAGCAAGCCAAAGCCTCAGCGAGACTTCGCTTTCATACGGCGGTCTCAGCCAGGCATCGCCAAGATCGAGAAGTTCGCGACCGCCCGTTTGGGAGGCCACGCTTCGCAGTTCCGCCAATCGATCCGACTCGAAGGCCCATTCGATCGAAGAACCGACAGTGATCGGTCCGAAAGGTAGGGCATGCGGTCCGACTTGAATCGCACCACGGATCACGGAGCCCTCGTCCAAGTCACGGCTGACCGCGAAGTGACCGGGCTCGATCCGCTTCCATGGGACGTCGTAGGGATTGCTGCCGACATCACTTTCGAGGATTCGAAGACGTGGTGGGGTTACGGTGAGCGTGTCTCCCCACATCTCGGGGTCATAGAGGAGGTCGAGGTTCAGGCGGGTGCCATCCAGCTTGTGTCGAACCCCGATGCCGGGTGGCAGGTCGAGTCCCATCAACCAGCGTGTCAGCGTTTGGACGAAGTCCGCGTAGCCTTCCCAATTGCGTGCCGGATCCGAGAAGTCACCGCCCAAGGGAAATGAGACGGCTGCAGTTCTTCCGAGTCCCCGCCGAGCATGAGCGACCAATGGGGCGACATACTCATCGGTAGTGACCAGCGAGGTAGTGGCGTCCTCGCGGGCATAGGAGAGATTGTAACCGCCGGCTTCGGGCAGCCACTCTAACAGCTTGGGTGAGATCTCAGCCCAGCGTCCTGTTGGCTGGGCCCCGACGTTTTCCTCAACGAAGGCGGAGCGTGCGATCGTGACGGTTTCCTGGGCGAAGATCTTCGGGATGTCCATCGGCCGATCCGTGAAGAAGACGCGGCCATCACCCCGTTTGGCGATGTCTTCGAGAAGCTTCGCGTCGACATCCGCCTTGGTGCCAAGTCCGATGACGGAAACGGTCGCGCCCTCCTTCTTCATCTCGGCCAGAAGGCGTTTGTAGTCGCCGGGCTCTTCGGAGTCGGCGGCATCGGAGAAAAGGATGATGTGGCGGGTGCCGACCGGGACCGTCTTCAGTTGGTCCCAGGCCGCCTTCAGTCCTTCGTAAACAAAGATGCCACCGCCTTGTGATTGGATCTTCAGCACCCGGTCCGTGATCTTCTTCTTGTCGTTTCCGATCCGGGTCATCCGCACGATGTCATGAGGCGCGCTGTCGACGGCGAGGACCGCGACCTGATCCATCGGGCCTAGGAGATTGATGGCCTCGGCAGAACCGGTGTTGGCGAGATCCATCTTGGTCACGTTCTTTCCGCCAGCATTGACGTTGACGGACATCGACCCCGAACGATCGAGGACGATTGCGAGCGCGACGGCGAGCTTGCGGTGCTCGGTCTTCAATTCCATCGAAATGGGCAGCAAGGGGTCGATCGATGATTGAAAGTAACCGCCGGAGCCGAAGGAGTGCTTTCCTCCGACCATCAGGAATCCACCCGCTTGTTCCCTGACGAAGAAATCAAGAGCGTCGAGAAAGTCCTGGGGCACCTCGTGAGCGGGGACATTGTTGAAGATGACGGCTTTGGCCCCGGAGAGTCGTCCGGGCTGGAGTTGCTGGGAGTTGCTTTCCACATCGACGGTGAAATCCAGCGACGAGAGGACCTTCGCAATCGGGTCGTCGACATAATTGGTGACGAGAAGGACCCGCGGGCCACCGGCGATTTCGATCCAGCGCGTGGCGCGGTTGTTTCCGGGATGCGCATCAGTTTCCGGAATCACCTCGGCCTCGTATTTGAATGATCCACTGATCGGAATTCGGTCAGTGAACTCGGCGCGTCCTACGCCGTTGGTCAGCTCGACAGTGGTCTCGGTGAGTGTTTGACCACCGCGGCGAACGATCAAAGGCACCTCACCATCGAGGGATCCCCTGACGGTGACCGAGAAGAGATAGGGTTCGCCGGCCTGGACACGCTCGGGCAAGTCGATCCTGGAAATACGAAAATCGTCCAGTGTTTCGTCACGGATCAATCGGTAGTCGATCGGGATGCCACGGGCTTCGAGTTGGTCAGCGGCTTCGGCGAGGGGTTCGGTTGAGAAACCGTCGGTGAAGAGCAGAATACGAGCGGGACGATCTTCCTCAGCAAGTGCGGCGACCTGGGAAAGGGCGAGTCCGGTTTTGGTCAGCTTGCGCGACCCGGTAAAAGTCGCTCCATCCTTTCCGTGTTCCACAATCTCTGCGGCGTAGTCGTGAACGATGATCCGGTCGCGGCGTGAAGGTTTGGATTTCTCCAGCAATCGCTGCCACTCCGGCAAGCCTTGGTCGACGAGATCCTCCGTGGAGTCCGAGCGATCGAGTAGCACCCAGAGATCGAGCGAGTCCTCTTTCAGCACCATGCGGGGGTCGGCAAGAGCGATGGCGGCCAATGCGATCAGGATGAACCTTAAAGGAGAAAACAAATGCAGATCGCTCCAGAACCAGCCGATGAAGACCGCGGCAGGGATCAGGAGGAACCATTCTGGAGAAGCGAAAATCATGTCTCGGTCACCAAAGGGGGTGGGTTGCCGGCGGCTCGCTCCCTCGAGAAGCGCCAGGAGATGAGCAAGGCCGCGATGAGCAGAAGGATCCATAACCTCCACCAATGATCCTCGACCGTGTGGCGTGCAACGGCTTCGGCGTTGCCGGAGTCGAGGGTGTCGACTGCCCCGCAGGCAATGAAGTCAGC
This sequence comes from Haloferula sp., assembly GCF_049672945.1. Taxonomy (NCBI): domain Bacteria; kingdom Pseudomonadati; phylum Verrucomicrobiota; class Verrucomicrobiia; order Verrucomicrobiales; family Verrucomicrobiaceae; genus Haloferula; species Haloferula sp. The sequence continues at coordinate 22,959 of NZ_JBATWY010000231.1, forward strand.
TTCCCGTGTATCGGCAAAGTGAAGGGCGGCATCAAGTAGTTCGGTTTCTCCTTGGCGAACCGTCAGGAATCCCGGTTCCAGTGGCGCATTGAAGCGAAGCATGGCGGCTGCGGGGTAGTCCGTTTCGGACAGGAGCTTGCCGGAGCTGTCCCTGTGTGCCACCGAGATGGCTTCGGCAGGTCCTTCCGTGCCTGAACTCCTCGCGGCGAGTTGGAGGACTTGTCCCGTCTCGAGGTTCTCGCTGAACTTGGAAATCTTTGAATCCCGAATGCTCTCGATGAATCGATGGAGGCAAACGATGAACGCAGGCTGGCTGGTCGCATTTGAAAGACGGAGATCGAAGTTGAAACAAAGTTGCCTTGCAGCCGGCTCACCGGGTTCGGCTTCCAAAGTGCGGAGGAAAATCAAGGGCCGGGTGTCCTGCCAAAGCAGCACGTCATCCGTCGACAATCGCTCAAGCTGAATCGTCTCACGAACGAGCAGGGCCTGCCAGTTAAGTCCATCGACCAAGGGGTTTTTCTCGGCGACGATCCCTCCCTTGAGATAGGAACCTGCCGAGGTGGAGTCCTGAACGAAAACCACCGCATTTCCATCGGGAAGCATTGGATCGAGAGCATCGTAGGAAATGAGTGAAACGTCCGCCGTGTCGGCATCGTTGCTGAGGGTGATCGCCTCCAGCGAGCGGTTCATTCGATCAGAAAGCTTGGTGAATTCAGGAGTGGTCGACGAAAAAAGGCTGAGCGACTTGGGTGACGGAGCGACCATCGGGAAGGTGTCGTCCAAGGTGAACTTGTCGTTGGAGAGCACGAGTCTGGCGCGGTCCGCTTCTTCGGGGAAGGCTGCCTGGATTGAAACCAGTGATCCTGCATCGATGTCGAATGACTTCGGCTCGCTGGAAGTCCCATCGGGAAATTCAAGTCTCCAGCTCCGGGTTTGCGGCGCATCCGAATAGTTGCGAACGAGGGCACTCCAGACCAGGGCGCCTTCGCGTCGCTCAAATCTAACACCGGTGATGCCGACGTTCTCGATGTTCTCTCCAAGGGCAATCTGGCGGGCATCGAAGGGAAGTGACTCGCTGGGCGTATCCGTGACGTAGACGACGATGCCTTCGCGAGCGACGATCGAACGGGCGAGCCTGATGGCCTGCGAGGGATCCACGAGGCCGTCGCGGGGTTGCCAATTGTCGAGAGCGAGGGTGAAATCCTCAACGGAACCACCCTTGTAAAGCCGCTCCCTCCCGGAGGCGCTTTCAAGGAGAGTGAGCTCGATGGCTGCGGCTGCGCCCTGGAGGTCCGGTAGGGCATCGATCAGTCGCTGTTTGACTTGCTCCTTGATGACCGACATCGAGGCCGATGAATCCAATACGATGGCAACTCGCTGGGTGCTACGGGCTTTCTGGTAGCGGGGTTCGGCAAGCAACCACGTCAGGAGCAGAACCGCGAGCAATTGCATCCAGAGCGGAACCGAATTCATCAGTCGGTCGAAGCGTCGGCCGCTGGCGGATTCCCGCTGGGTCTTTTCCAGCAGAAACAGGGTGGAGATCGGAAGGATCACCGCCTGCCTCTGGAGAAAGTGGATTGCCAGCACGGCAGGAATGCCGAGCAGTGCCCAAAGACCGAGTGGGTTGGCGAGCGTGAGCATGGTTCGCTAATTGGCAACTTCGAGCGCTCGGGAAGGAAGCGCTTCAGCGAATAGAGAGGCTTCCAGGCTTTCCTCGCATGAGACGCGAGCGAAGGCGCTTTGGTGACGGGTGGCTGCGCTCTTCCAGAGGGCGAAGTGGTTGACGTAGGCTTCCTTGTAATGCCGGAGCGTCGAGGCTTCGATCCGATGCTGGTGGCGGCTGCCACGTTCGGCCTCGACGAATTCGTAGTTTCCTGCCCAATCGGGTGAGGACTCGGACTTCAAAAAGGGAACGAGCAGGATGGGTGCTCCATGGCGTGCTGCCAGAAGCCGCAGCGCCGGCGTTGGATCCCCCGAGAAAAGGAGGTCTGAGACGAACACACGAATGGCATTCTGGCGGAACTGGATCCTCGAAAGATCCGGAGCTATCGCCGGGTCGGCAGCCGGCATGGCCCGCACATCGTCGAGCCAGCGATGCATCGAAACAATGTCGCTTGGCACGGGACGGACGGCATCGCCTCTCACGAAGTGAACGCTGGTGGCAGCACCCGAACGCATTGCGGATTCGACCGCAAAGTAGAACAACTCCGCGGTCCTCTTTGCTTTGACCGGATCGAAGAACATCGACTCCGAGGCATCCAGCACGACGTCGACCACCGGGCGAACCTCTTCGCGATACAGCTTCATGGTATAGGTTCCGGTGCGAGCGTAGGCCTGCCAATTGATGTGCCGTGGATCGTCACCCGGGACGTATGTCCGATGATCTTGGAAATCCATGGATGACCCGACACCGGCTCCGGCAAATTCGCCGGACTGACCTTTCCAAACCCTCGACCTCAGCGGCAATCTGAGACGGCCGGTAGCGGCGAGCGCGTGGGCATGGCACTGGGAGAGTTCAGTAAGGGTCACGGTTCGCTTGCTTGGGTTTGTTCCTCGCCGAGCGAGATGCTCTGACAGACATCCTCGACTTCACGCTGCTGTCTGAAGGCCTTCAACGAGAAGATCAGCAGCATCACCGAGTAAATGCTGCTTACGGCAATGCTGACAATCGCGACCGTCTTGTCATTGAATGAACTGATTTCCGAGAGAAACATGTTCACCATCGGCAGCCATGAGAAGAGCCAGAGGAAGCCACGGGAACTGCTCGGCATGGCTTGCGAGACCATCAGCATCAGGAAAGTAAGGATCAGGGAGCTGACAACAATGAGGAGATAGGCGGCAAAGCGGTTCTTTATCCGATCACCAGCAAAGCCAAGCAGTGCGGCGGGCATGATCAATGTTCCCAGCAAGCCAGCGATGAACGAGACCTCCTCCTCCCGAAATCTTGGCCCACCTGTTCCCGCAAGACAGAGGAACAGTCCAAGGCCTGATGCGAGAAGCGCGAAGATAAAACCGGAAGGCCACCCGGGATAAAGGAAGCGCCCCGCGATTTTGCCAGGTAGGCCTCGTTTCACGAAGGGATGACAGATCGGAGGGAGAGGGTGGAAGGGTTCGCTCAGGGCCATCACGATGGCCGGAATGCAGATGATGAGCGCGAGCGAAGCGGTGATCTCGGTATCCAAGTCGGCGAGCAAGGCAATCAAGATCGCGATCAGCAGGGCGGCAAAGGTAACGATCCGGCGAAGGGTGCTGTGGTTCTCGGCAGCCGGAGCAATCATCGAGGCTCCAAGACCGAGAATCGTCCAGCCCACGTAGAGGCCTGACAAAATCATGATCAGAAAGATCCAGCGGCTGTCCGCATCCTGCATGGAGCAGAGTTCGACGAGTTCTTGAAAGCCACGTCCAAAACTCATCACGATACTGGTGAAGATCAGAAAGACGCCCCCGACCAGCGGAAGAAGTCCGCGAATGATCATCGAAGGAACCGCCGAAAGACCTACGGTAATTGCCGTCGCTAGAGCAGATCCGAGGAAAATCAGGAGCAGAAGGATGAGCTCTCCGAAGAGATTCATGTCGCCGAACCAGTAACGTAGAATCAGGTAGGGAACGATGGCGGCCAAGAGCAGGGCGGATTGGCTGACGAGGGCGATCCACTTGCCGAGCACGATACGCCAGGCACTGAGCCGGGTGAGGACCATCAGCTCCATGGTGTTGCTTTTCAGCTCCGTGTGAAGGGATCCAATGCCCCTCATCGGTTGGATCACCAGCACGGCGATGGAAAAGAACATGAAGATGACCCCCGAAATACTATGCCCGGCGTCCTGGGGGGAGCTTGAGGCCCCCAGCGATGCCAGGAGGACGAATCCGAGCAGAACCTGAAGGGTCAGGAAGACGACTACAAAGGTCTTGGCCCGCAGGCCCTGCCTCAGCTCCTTGACCAGCATCGGAGATAGCCTGTCGGAGAAGTCGGCAAGCTTGTCGACCGCAAAGCTTTTCGGAGCGGGGACGTTGGGAACTGGAGTGACGGCTTCGGACATCAGTTCGGGATGCTGGGGGGGCTGAAGGTGGGTTCAGGAGGTGCTGCTTGCTCGGGTTGCGCCTCTTCACCACGGTCGATACGACCGAGCATGTCGATGAATGCGTCCTCGAGGTTTCGCTGTTCCTTGTGGAAGTCGACGATCTTCAAGCCGTCCTTGACCATTCGGGCGAGCGTTTCCGCGGCTTTCTCCGGAGAGGTGGTGTCGAGCCGGATCCGGCCGCCCTGCTTGCGCGACTCGAGGAACTCGACATGTGGATTGACCACGCACCAGTCGGAAACCGCCTGCGGGTCCCCGACCACCTGGACGTCGTAAAGCACCCCACCGGTGGCATCGGTTCCCTGTTTCAGTGATTCGGAATCGCCGTGGTGGACAATGCGGCCGTTGTTGACGAACAGCAGCGAGTCACACATTTCGCCGAGCTCGGAGAGGATGTGCGAGGAGATGAAAATGGTTTTTCCTTCCTGGGCGAGGACGCGAATCAGGTGCTTGAGCTCGACACGAGCCTTCGGGTCGAGGCCGGCCGCCGGTTCGTCCATGATCAAGACCTGGGGGTCATGGAGGAGTGATCGTCCGAGGCAGAGTCGCTGGGTCATGCCTTTCGAAAGCTTGTTCGAAAACCGATCGGCGAGAGGAATGAGGTCCGTGAATTCCATGACTTCCTGGACCCGTGTGCGGCGTTCCTTGCCATCGTAGCCGAAGGCGCGGGCGTAGAAGTCGAGGTATTCGAGCACCGTCATGTGCTCGTAGTTGCCAAAGTGGTCGGGCATCCAGCCGATGAGTCGGCGGACCTGTTCCGGGTGATGAACGACGTTGATTCCGCAAATTTCAGCGACGCCCATCGTCGGGTAGTCGAGCGATGCGAGGATCCTCATCGTGGTGGTCTTGCCGGCGCCATTCGCACCGACAAAGCCGCAGACGGAGCCGTGGGGAATCTCGAATGAGATCCCGTTGACGGCTTTCAGTTGCCCGAAGTAGCGGTAGAGATTGTGGACTCGGATGGCGGCGTCGGACATGGTTAGCGAAGGGTGGGTCCGGTGAGAATGGTATGGGTGTCGACCCACTTGATGGAATCGTAGGTCTCCACCGCAGGAGCTTCGGAAGCGATGGCCACGTAGTGATCGGCGCGACGGGAGGCTGAGTTGAGAACACGGCGATTGCGGTCACCGAGTTTTGCGGCTTGTGCACTGATGGCGGACTCGTAATCGGTCTGCGAAATGGGAGTGCAGGTGACGTTCGTTCCTGGCTTCAGATCGCGAGCGGTCCAGTAGCCCTTGCTACGATCCATGTAGTAGAGATCGTCAATCGGAAAATCGAATGTCGATAGCAGGATAGGTGGTCCTCCACCTTCCTTGATCTCGATCCGGCCACGGGTGGGGATGACGGCTCGTATCAGCTGTCCTTGCTCGGATCGGCTCTGGAACCAGTCGCCGGAGACGGCGAGTTTACCATCTCTGAAATTGGCGGTGTAGCGCATATCGCCGCCACCGCTCGACGGGGTCAGCCGTGCCCACGGGCTGTTGGCGATGGGCACGGGGGTGATGGCGGCGGACTCAGTGAGTTCGAAGGCGCTTCCGAGAAGGACGCCCGTTCGGCTCACTTGCTCTTGGACCACGTAGGCGTTGTTTTCACTCGAATCCGGGCGCACTTCGATGAGGGCAATCCTTTCACCACGACCACCGGTGCCATCCTTGAGCAGGATCAGGATGATCAGCAGGGCGCTGGTGCCGAGCGAGATGATGGGAGTCGTGATGAAAAGCCTGTGGCGCATGCCGGACTTGGCAAAAACGAACAGGTTGACCGGTCCGACCAGAATCCCGAAGCCGATCAGGACGACGATGAAGATCCCATAGGCGAATTTTTGTTGGCCGAAGCGGTCGTGGAGCGGCCAGGAACTGGAGAAGTCTTCACGGATACTTTTGTTCAACGGCCTGAGACCCGGCTTTTTGACGAAGCGTGCGACGACCGCCGGAGCATCGAGAGCGAGACCTGAGGGGATGGGTTCGAGGCGAATTGTTCCATATCCAAAAGCCGGACCATCGGTGTCGATCCCGAGTGAAGTGAACGAAGGAGGACGGCCTTCATGATAGATGGTCAACTCTCCACCGAGGCGGCACCATTTGAGGATCGCGTTCCTGGCACCGGCGCTGATTTTCCTCCAGTCGTCGTCCGTCATCAGGAAGGCGTCGTAGCCGCTGTAGGCGCGCCAGTCCTCGGGCATCATGGTTGGATCGAACTTGCCGGCAAAAGTTGGGCTGCCGTAGCGGGACCCCAGTTTGTTGAGCTCCGCATCAAGGATCGAAGCGTTCGGCGTATGAAGTGCCTCACTCATCATGACCGCTGAGGCGTCTTCCGCGTAGTTGGACTGAAGTCCTCCCTGGCCTCTTCCAAAGCTGCCGCTCAGGTTGACATTGGTCGAAGCCCCAACGCCGTAGCCGCTGCTATCGAGGGAGGTCGTGAGCGGGACCAAGAGGTCATGGGTCGAGCTGCTCTCGGCATCGCTCCTGATGGTGAACTCCGAAGTCGTTCGACCATCCTGTCGATAGGATCCGCTGGTGGAGGTGGTGTTGATTACGAGTTCTCCGTCGCTCGTGCGCTGATTGACCACCGTGACCCGGACGGGAAGATAGCCGGTTGGGGCGGCCATGGAAAACAGCGCGTCAACCTGAACCTCGGTTTTGTCCTTGGGGTGGGTCGCCGTGGGAACCTGGCGGAAAAGATTTTCCTGGGCGGTCAGGGTCAGCGTGCCGACTGCGGCGATCAGCAGGAGAAGTCGAAACATGGCGTACGGGGTCAGGCGTTGGTCGTCGAGGTCATCGTTTTCGGATTGCTGCCTGCCTGGAAGGGAACTTCTTCGAGGAGCGACCGCACCAGGTCGTTGTTGGTCAGGCCTTCCACCCGGGCGTTGTATTCGAGCACGATGCGATGGCGGAGGACGGCCGGCGCGACGAATCGAACGTCTTCGAAGGAGGCATTGGTTCTTTCGTTCATCAGGGCGCGTGCCTTCGCGGCGGAGGCAAGAGAAAGAGCTGCCCGTGGGCTTGCCCCGTAGCGGATACCGCGCGATGCGGCGGACTGTCCGGGGTGGGTTGCGTCGACGACGCGGGCGATGTAGTTGGCGACGACATCCGGGAGGTAGATCCGGCGGACGAGATTGAGAACTTCATCCAGTTGGCTGGCGTCCATGATCGCTTCGACCTCGGGTTCCGCTCCCAACTCGCGGTGGCTGACGATTCTTTGGAGGGTTTCCACGTTGTTCCTTGTGACCTCGAGTTTGAAGAGAAAGCGGTCGAGCTGGGCTTCGGGAAGGGGGTAGGTGCCTTCGAGTTCGATCGGGTTCTGAGTGGCGAGCACGAAGAAGGGACTGGGGAGGTCATGGCCTTCTCCGAGAACGGTGACCCGGCGTTCCTGCATGGCCTCGAGCAGCGCCGATTGGGTCTTGGGAGAGGCTCGGTTGATTTCATCCGCCAGGACGATGTTGGTGAACAGCGGACCCGGCTGGAAAACGAAGGAGCGTCTGCCGTCGACTTCCTGAAGCACCGGATTGCCGGTAATATCACCAGGCAGCAGGTCGGGCGTGAACTGCACCCGCTTCGTGCCGAGACGAAGCGTTTTTGAAAGACCTTTCACCAACTCCGTTTTCCCGAGGCCGGGAAGTCCTTCGAGGAGAATGTGTCCGCGGGCGAGAACCCCGGTGAGAACCAAATCAATGAGTTCCTCCTGACCGAAAAGGACCTGGTTCAAGGCGGCACTCAGCGAACGAACGTGTTTGCCCGCAGCGGCGATTTCAGTTTCAGAGGCAAATTCCATATCCTTTTCCTAACGAAGTATTAGGCAGGAGTATTGGAAGATGTCGTGAAGATGCGATGAAAAAGCCCGTTCGTTTATGGAATGGCGCGTTTCGGAGAATCCCACTGACGAGACTCTTGATTGACTGAAACGATGGCTCAGGCGGGCGGTTGCTCGGCAATGGGCATCGCCCGTCCCTGCTCGATGCAGGTGGCGAGCCAGTCGATCAGAGCAGCCGTTTCGGTGCTGTCGCGGCGCAGAGTGTCGAGCAGCGACCAGTCGATGTGTTGGCGGAACCGGGGTGCTGCAATGCGATTGAAGTCGATCCGCTCCATCAGCGCTTCAGTTTCCTTGGGATGGGCGTTCAGAATGTTGGCGGCACGGGGAAGGTCATCGAGCACTTCAATGCTCAGTCCATAGCTGATGACCCCCACTCCGAAGGTGGCGTTAAGGGCGCGGAGTCCGTCGGCGAGCGCTTCATCTTCGATGGGTGTCGCGTAGATGAGTTCACCACCCTGCGTCCACATCGAGGCGGAAAGGGCTTGGAAGAAGTCCTCGCGGAAGCTGTGCAGCGAGGACTGAATGCGGAGTCGGGCACCGCTGAGCCGGAAGGGGGGGAGGCCCATCCACTGCTTCATGGCCAGCAGCTTGGAGTCGAGCGACATGCCTTCGTCCGGGTCGTCGCCGGTCTGCCAATCGACCACGGCGACTTCAGGGTATTTCCAGAGGTTTCCAAGCGGGGATCCGGCGGAAAAGGCTTCGCGGAACTCGTAAGGGAAGCGTCCGTTGATTTCGTTGAAACGGCGAACGATCGCCCGGAATTTTTTGACGCGCTCGAGGGCGTGGTCAACGGCTCCGCTATCAGCATTGAGGTCTTCCAGGCGTCCTTGGCTCAGGGAAAGGAGCTCCTGGGCACCCGACAGAGCGGGCACTGGGGCGGTCCGGCGGTAGTAGCCCTGGCCTTTCTCCACCTTGGCAATCGGCGAGCCCGGATCGCAAGACATGATCGAGAAATGGTAGCGCAGGGAAGCGTCTGAGTAGTTTCCCGAGAGCTGCATCCGCACCAAACGAATGAGTTCGGTTCCCTTGATCGCCTCCGAGGGGTTGTTGGGGAGAAGGGACGGAAGGCTGTCCGATAGCTGCTTGCGGAGACTCATGTGGGTTCGGGAAAGGGGAACAAAAACGTTGGGGAGGATCAAATTCCGCTGCCCATTTTCCGGCAAGCCCCAATGCGCAAATTTTGGAAAAAGACGCCGATTGGGAATAACTTTTTGAATGACACAAGTCCCTTGCACGTCGGATGGCCGAGAAGGATACTCCGACGAATCATGAACAGACTTTTCATCTCTCTTAGTGTGCTACTGGCACTTTGGTTGCCCGCAGCCGCACAGAATGCCGAGCAGATCATGGAACGTGCTCGTATCGGGGCGACGCTACAGAGCACGGACTTGTACGGAAGCATTCGAAAAGATCGGACCAAGACGCCGGTAGCTC
>NZ_JBATWY010000232.1:0-9757 GCF_049672945.1 Haloferula sp.
CTCTCCAAGGCCGTGAGTTTCGGCCAAGCGTGGTGTGACGACGCAGGCCTGCCTGTGCCCAACAAGGACACAGGTTCCTTCAGCAGGGGGCGAGGCCGACTCCCTCTAGTTTCTCACAGCCGAAAACAACCGGATCAACGATCATCTCAGTACCCGCATTCAACCAGAGGACACCTATCAGGGCCACATCATCAAGTCCATCGACGGAAGTTCGATGTCGCTCGACGACACCAAGGAAAGCCACTCCGAATACCCACAGCCGAGTAGTCAGGGTAACGGTTGTGGATTTCCCGTCATGGGTATCCTCGTCGTATTTCAGCAGGCTCTTCGTCAGCTCCTTGTCGCGTGTGCCGAGGAGGGAAATTACCGCACGCGCGCCTTTTCTGAGACGACTTGGAAGATATCGACCCGGTCATCGTCAGAGAGATTTCCGAGGAGGAAACGGAGCTGGGCGGGCTTGAAGTGGCCGAGCGAGTCTTCGATGAGGGAGTCAGGAAGCACGGCGACAACGTCGGTGGCTAGCTCGGGGCCGATGGTTTTGAAAAGAAAGTCACGCTCCTCGTCGTTGAGGTCTTGATAAAGCTCCGCGATGTCGGCGTAGTGGACGTCCTCGGCGGTGGAGAGCAAGGCCGAGCCATCTTCGGCGGCGATGGCGCGCCGGACCTCTGCGATGGGGTTTGGTTCGTCTTCTTCCGGTACGCGGGGAAGTTGAAGTGCTTAGATGGTGCGAGCAAGCCTAAGGGCTAAGGGAGGTTGATAAATGGGTGATCCCGTGTAATAAGACACAGCGTTCGACGTATCTATTAAGACCCTAATGCCCCGCCTTTATCCAAGCTGGCTTTTTGTGAGCCTCGCAATCATCAATGCCGCGAACGGTAAGGAGATCTCGTATAATGACGACGTGCGCCCGATCCTTTCGGACAAGTGCTACTTCTGCCACGGCCCGGATGAGGCGAACAACAAGGCTGGGCTGCGGCTTGACAAGCCGGAACGTGCTTACGCGGCGCTTTCCGAGTCGATGGGGCACGCGATTGTCCCGGGTGATGTTGCAGAATCCGTGCTCTGGCAGCGCATCATTTCCGAAGATCCGGATGAAATCATGCCACCTCCGGAATCGAACCTCGTGCTCAATGAGACGGAAAAGGAAATTCTTAAGAAATGGATCAAGGAAGGTGCGGAATATGAGGCTCACTGGGCTTTTACGGCGTTGCCGAAGGAAATTAATGTGCCTGAGGTGAAGGCGAAGGATTGGCCTAGCAAGGTGATCGACAATTTCGTTCTCGCTGAACTGGAGGAAGAGGGACTCAGCCCATCGCCAGCTGCAGATCCGCTGAGGTGGCTGAGGCGGGTGACATTTGATCTTACCGGGCTACCTCCACAGCCTGAGGAGATCGAGGATTTTAAAAAAGCGGCAGGCGAGGATTTTGCCAAAGCCAAGGAGTCGGCGGTGGATCGTTTGCTCGCCTCGAAGGCATACGGGGAAAATATGGCGGTGCCGTGGCTGGATGCATCGCGGTATGCGGATTCATACGGTTATCAATCGGACAAACTGAACACGCAGTGGCCCTATCGCGATTGGGTGGTGAAGGCATTCAATGAAAATCTGCCCTACGATGAGTTCGTTACATGGAATCTTGCGGGTGATCTTTTGGAAAATCCGACACATGAGCAGAAGCTCGCGACGGCGTTTAATCGGCTGCATAGACTAACGAATGAGGGTGGCGCGATTTTCGAGGAGTGGCGGACGGAAAATGTCGCTGACCGAGTGCATACCTATGGCACCGCGATGCTCGGTCTGACGATGGAGTGTACGCGATGCCATGATCACAAGTATGACCCGATCACGATGCGGGATTACTATTCGATGTTCGCGTTTTTCAACTCGATCGATGAAAATGGGCTCTACGATACTCCGAACAAAGTCCCATCACCGACCCTGCTCCTGCCAACGCAGGCTCAAGAAGATGCGCGTGAGCGGGCGGAAGTTACGCTAGAGATAGCGGAAGATCGGTATGAAGCTGCGGTGATTGATGCGCGGCTGAGATTCGAGGAATGGTTGAAGCTGAATCCTGAGATCAAAGTTCCCGATCAGATCGCGGGGGTGACGTATGATTTCCAGACCGATAAGAAGAGGGTAAATGGACTGAAAACGGTTGAGGCGACGGATTCGACGCTTTCACGCCTGCTTCCGGGTGATGAGAAACGCACTTCCATTGTGCTGGATGGTGATCGTGGCATGGCGATCGGGGGGATTGAGCCCTTTGACCGTTGGACACCCTTTTCAGTAACGCTCGCCTACAAGGACATGGAGCGCGAACCGATACGCTCGGTGATTGCGCAGTATTCGCATGGATCTGATGCGGGGTATAACGGCTGGGATCTGGTAAGCGACAACGGCTACATCGAATCCCGTCTCTACCGGGTGTGGCCTGGAAACGCGATCGGCGTGAGGACGAAGATGAGCGTTCCTGAGAAAAAGTGGCAGCACCTGACGGCGACCTACGATGGATCTAGTAAGGCAGCCGGTCTGAAGATTTATCTCGATGGCGAGCTGATGGAGACCACCGTGCTTCGCGATAGAATGGTGAAAAGCGCGAACGTGAAGGTGCCGCTCAACGGTCGGTTCATGGTTGGCCACCGTTTCCGCGACCGCGGGTTGAAGGGCGGCGTTGTTGATGAGGTGGTCATTCATGGACGCGATCTCTCCGCGCTGGAAGTTCGTGGTCTACATGATCCTGAATCGCTCAAGAAGGTGGTTGCGGAGCGAACTGAGGAGCTTTTTGAATACTACTGCGGTGCCATTGACGATCAGGTCAGGGAGGCGAAGCGCAGGGTGCAGCTGAGATGGTATGAGTTTGTGATGGCAGAGGAGCCGATGCATGAAATCCCGGTGATGGAGGAGCTGAGCGAGCCGTTGCCCTCGTACATCCTCGCGCGCGGAGCCTATGATGCGCCAAAGACGGAGGATATGCGGGTCGAGGCAGATACCTTCGAGTTCATTTCACCGCCATTTCCCGAGGGCGCGCCTCGCAATCGACTGGGGCTGGCGCAGTGGACGACAGACCCGGATCATCCCTTGACGTCTCGGGTTTTCGTAAACCGTGTTTGGGCGAGTTTCTTTGGCGCAGGGCTGGTGACGACCCCGGAAAACTTCGGGCTGCAAGGAGCGCTGCCGACACATCCGGAGTTGTTGGATTGGGTGGCGAGGGACTTCGTTTCGAACGGTTGGAACGTGAAAAGGTTGTGCCGCCAGATTGCCTTGTCATCCGTGTATGGACAGGATTCGAAAACATCCCCGGAGCTTCTGGAGAAAGACCCGGAGAACAGGCTTTTGGCACGCGGTCCCGCGTTTCGACTTTCTGCGGAGCAGATCAGGGACATGGCGCTGGCAGCCTCTGGATTGCTGAACAGAGCGGCAGGCGGCCCGCCGGTTTCTCCTTACCAGCCGGGTGAAGATCTCTGGCGTGAGTCGAACGGTATGTCGCCGCCTTACAAGCAATCCGTGGGCAAGGCTTTGCATCGCCGGTCGCTATATTCGGTATGGAAGCGTACCGCATTGCTTCCGAATCTGATGGTCTTTGATGCCGGGACGCGCGAGGTGTGCGCGGTATCACGCTCGCGGACGAACACTCCGCTGCAGGCTCTGGTGTTGCTGAACGATGTCCAGTTTGTCGAGGCCGCCCGTGCTTTGGCGGAGCGTGTGCATGCTGGATCGCTCAGCGAGGAAATCCACGGAGCGTTTTTAGCTGCGACAGGCCGTGCGCCGTTCGACGAAGAAATGGAGGTTCTCATGAATCTTTATGAATCCGAGCTGGAGCACTACGAAGCGAATCCGGGAGAGGCGGTGAAACTGATCCATCATGGTGAGTCACCTGTCGATGACTCGATCCCCCCGCCGGAACTCGCCGCACTCACAAGCGTGTGCCTCGCCGTACTGAACCTTGATGCCAGCATTTGGAAACGATGAACCCATTCAATCCCAATCGAGTTACTGACTCAAAGAACCAGGTGAACATCGATGACTTCCTGAGGTTGAATCGACGGCATTTTTTCAAGAAAGCGGCGGCAGGAATCGGCGGGATGGCGCTCTCCGGATTGCTTGGGAGAAGCATGGCGGCGCAAAATCCAGTGCCCTCTGGACTTGCCAGCTACGCACCGAAGGCGAAGCGCGTGATCTACCTTTTCCAATCCGGCGGCCCGGCGCAGCAGGATCTTTTCGATTACAAACCGCTGCTGAACGAGAAGAACGGGGAACAGCTCCCTCCGGAAGTCCGTGCGGGGCAGAGACTGACGGGTATGTCCTCACAGCAGGCTTCGATTCCACTTGCTGGTTCACATTTTAAGTTTTCCCAACACGGGCAATCGGGTGCGTGGTTCAGCGATCTGCTGCCCTATCACCGGGAGATTGCGGATGATATCTGCATCGTGAAATCGATGTATACCGAGGCGATCAACCATGATCCGGCGATTACGTTTTTCCAGACCGGATCACAGATTGCGGGGCGGCCTTCGATCGGGTCATGGATTTCGTATGGCCTTGGGTCGCTCAACGATAATCTGCCATCGTTCATCGTGCTAGTCTCGGCAGGGCAGGGCGGGCAGCCCCTGTATTCGCGTCTCTGGGGTTCTGGCTTTCTGGATTCGAAATACTCGGGCGTGCAGTTCCGCTCTGGGAAAGATCCTGTGCTTTACCTTTCGAATCCCGAAGGCATTTGCAGGACGAGCCGGAGATCGACCCTCGATGCGTTGAAGACTTTGAACCAAGGGCAGTACGAGCGTGAGCTTGATCCTGAGATCGAGTCAAGGATCGCCCAGTATGAGATGGCTTACCGGATGCAAACGAGTGTGCCGGATGCGACGGATCTGTCACAGGAGCCGGATTCGGCATTTGAGCTCTACGGTGAAGATAGCAGGAAGCCCGGGACGTTTGCGGCGAACTGTCTGCAAGCAAGGAGGCTGGCGGAGAGGGGTGTACAGTTTATCCAGCTTTACCATCAGGGATGGGATCAGCACGGAAATCTTCCGAAGGATATCGCTGCACAGGCGAAGGAGACAGATCAGGCATCAGCGGCGCTGGTCAAGGATCTGAAGCAGCGTGGACTTCTCGAAGACACGTTGGTGGTCTGGGGTGGTGAGTTCGGGCGGACGTCCTATTCGCAGGGGGAAATGACGAAAACAAGGTATGGGCGGGATCATCACCCTCGCTGTTTCACGATGTGGATGGCCGGTGGTGGGGTGAAACCCGGGATTACCTTCGGCCAGACCGATGACTATGGCTATAACATTGTCGATCGACACGGGATTCCGATTTCACCCGATAAGCACAAGGTCTATCCTGACGCGGTGCATGTGCATGATTTCCAAGCGACGATGCTGCACTTGCTTGGTATCGATCATACGGCGCTAAACTTCAAATACCAGGGTCGGCGTTTCCGCCTGACTGATGTGCATGGGCATGTGGTGAAAGATCTATTGTTGTAGGATCAAACAGGGCTTGGGGTTTGCACCCCGCATCTTTGTTGGCATGATGCCTGCGGCAGAGAGGCTGTCTCAACCACCTCCGCCCACTCCATCCTTTATGATCAACTATAGCGAATCCACCCCGACTTCCCGCGAGAGCAGGCTAACCCTTGCAAGGCTGCTGCCCCGCTTGCACAAAGCATTCCCCGATGAAGTGGGTTCGGCGGAGTGGGAGGCATTTGAGGCGCGTTTGGGAGATCAACCCCCTCCAACCCCGGCCGTTGGGGCTCCATCGGCCGGACCGTCAAAAAGTAATTTCCTAGCAATTGAAGTACGGTTTCAGGGCTGCAAATCTGACGTAACGTCACGTCTTTTAAGGTAACCGGAGCATGATGATAGGGCCGGCATCGTACTGTGTTCGCATGAGGTATTCCGTAGGAAAAACCGGATCCTGGAATCCGGCATCGTCCGAGCCCTCGATGATGAGATGTCGCGGAAGACCCATGTCATCCGTGGCGACCTGCGGCACGCTGTCGCTGAGCTCGATTTCGTGCAAATGGATGCGATTCACAGGCACCGAGGAGCCTAGATCGACGGTGAAGAAGGGCTTTTCCCCTATGTCAAATGCAGTGAGCATCGCGACACTAAGCTCTCCTTCCTTCGCATCCATGTAGTAGGGCACGAAACCATCCACAAGGTTCGCCGTACTGCGAATCCGCCCATCGCTGGCGCGGATGGAGGAAGCCTCGACCGGGCGGTGGAGCGCAATGTCCTCGTCTCCGTCGAAGACAAGCACCTCGGATAGCTGAAAAATGAATTTCCCGTCCCACGCATGCGTCGAAAGCTCTAGAGCCTCCACGGTTATCCAGTCTGCCTCGGTCGTTGGAACTGAAATGACGAGCGGCACAATCCTGGGGAGCAGGTCGGGGGGATTGTTCACATAGGCAATCTGCCTGCCCTCTTCACCATCTTTGCCTGCCAGAATCTGGAACTCCACGGGGAAACCATCCGTCTGAAATCCTAAGCGGTAATCCCTCAAGAGTGTTGGCACGAGCACCACCTGGTCAAAGACAGAGCCAGTTTCCAGATCAATCCGGATCCACTCGTTCACGTTGTTTTCAGAATGCTCGATCGAGCGGTGATCCACGTTCCCCACCCCGCTGCGAAGAATGAAGCTCGCAAGCACTTGCAACTGCTGGTCCATACTTTTCAGCCGGCTTTCCAGAACCAATGTCTCCTCAGAATAAATCCCGCCCGCTCGATTCCTTTTCGGCTTGGCAAACGCGATCACCAAGACACTGAAAAGTGCCACTATGACGACAATCGATTTCCTCGTTGGCACCAGCTTGTCAACCCCATCGGAAAGAACTAGCCAAAGCTCGCGGCTTCCGGGGTGGAACTGCGCCCCACGGAGCCCTGGCCTGCTATTTTTCGCGGGTTGCCGAGAACACGTCGCCCACCGGCCTGGACGGAAGGGCATCACGCCATTCCTTGAGCAAGCCGAGCATGCGCGCCTTCACCTCCGTCTCCTTGTCCGAGAGGTCGGCCTCTTCCAGTTCGTCCACTGAAAGGTCATACAGCTCGATCCTGTCCTGGCTGGCATCCGAGAGCATCTTCCAGTGCCCGTCCACCACCGCGTAGGCCGCCCAATGGAAGGCCGTGTTCCGGTTCGCTCCTACTTTCCAAAACAATGGTTTCTCACGTGCAGGCACCGGCTCGCCTTTCAGAACAGAGGTCATGTCCAGACCATCCGGCTGGTAGTCCGCAGGAAGCTCAACACCCGCGATTTCACAAAATGTCGGCAGAAGATCCACCGCGGAAATCAGGGACGATCGATCAACTTCCCCCGCGGAAATTTTCCCCGGCCACCGCGCGATGAAGGGTACCCCGATACCGCCCTCGAAGAGCGAAGCCTTGTAACCCTTCCTGCCGCCGGTGATACCTTTCGCCGCTCCAAGGTCGAATCCTGCACCGGTTGCGCTATCGTATTGCAGTCCCGGAGCCATTGGTTTCGCCGCACGCGCCGGGCCATTGTCGGAGGTGAAGACCACCAGCGTGTTGTCAGTGATGCCGAGCCGGTCAAGCGTGTCCAGAATTCGCCCGATCCTGTCGTCCGCATGTGAAATCACGGATGCGTAGATATTGTCTGGTTGCTTGAGATCCTGGAAACGCCACTGGTATTTGGGAAGCACATGGAACGGTGTGTGCGGCTCATGTATCCAGAGATTGATGAAGAACGGCCTTTCCGCCTCATTGCACTTCTCCATGAATGAAATGACATGCATCGCGTCCTCGTGAAAAGGCATTTGTTCGCCGGCGCAGTTGAATGCCCCATACTCGTCATATCCGTATGCCGTCGGAAGCGGCGAATCAGGTATCATGTTGTTGGCGAGATGCCACTTGCCAAAGTGAGCCGTGGAATAACCCGCCTGCTTCAGGAACCTGGGAAGAAGCGGAGCCTCCGTCGAGAGCCAGTCGGGCATCCCGCGGCGCTGGTTGTCTTTCACCCAGGCGAAATGCCCGTCGATATTGTAGCGTGCCGGGAAATGGCCGGTCATCACCGCGGCACGGCTCGGCGAGCAAACGCCGCTGGCAACGGTGAAACGGTGGAAATCGGTTCCCTCGCGTGCCAGGCGATCGATATTTGGTGTTTCGAGATAAGGGTGACCGTGACAGGACAGGTCGCCCCAACCCCAGTCATCAGCAAAGATGAACAGGATATTTGGCTTGGCGTCCTCAGCACGCACCGCCATTGCCAACCAGCTGATGGCGGTTAAAAAGGTGACGATGAGTTTCATAGTAGAGTTGGTTTCGTTTGGGAACCGAAGTGTCGCACCGTTGCTCGCAAGACTCAACCCAAAGTATGGAAATCAAAGACCCATTCGATTCATCCTATACAGGGCACGGAGCGCGCCACACCTTGAAAGTTGAAACTAAGCATCCTAATTTTTGAGGATGGAAACCAAGCCGACAGTGATCTATCCTGAGGAAGCCGGTTGGGTCCAGTCCCTCCGGAAACAATCAAAATCATGACAAACCCTATCGCAGCGGTATCAGCCATCGCAATTCTCGGCTCCGCCAATCTCCATGCTGAACTACCCCAGCTGACTGAGAAACCGTTTTTAGGATCCTTCGCGGCATTGAGAAACAACTCCTACCAGATCATCATATCTCCCACCGGAGAAATCGTTATCAACCCGATCGTAAACAAGGGGGAGGTTCGCCCATATGTGTTCATTCCAGTCGAGTGGGGAATCAAGATCACTGACAAACAGGGTGTTGAGTCAGAACTGAAAGTTCTTCAAGAGACTCTCGAATCCGAACAATCCGCCACCGATAAACTGGATGCGACCGTCATCCGGGGCAAAACTGAAAGCGGAGGCGAGGTGGAACTTACCGTGGAGACCGACCGGAAATCCGTGGAATTCAAGATCAAACTTCTGGGAACAGGAACGCTTGATGCGGCAACGGCAAAGGCTGCGATTTTTTCAAGGGTCCAGAACTACTACCAGCGCGAGGAGGAACAACTGAGTGGCAAACCGGAGGAATTTGAGGAACTGATCAAGAACGACTGGCTCAAGGTTTCAAGGATCGACCGCTCAAACAAGAAATTCGCTCTCGCGGACAATGTGAATGCAGCCTCCGATGAAGTGACCGGGCCGGGTGTCCAGTCCTTCGAAACGGAGCTCGGGATCATCCACAACACCTATTCCTTTATGGCGGGTAGTGGAGCGGCGATGCAGCTATCCAACGAGCGCTTCATCAGGCAAGCAGGCGCGGCCAGCGAAAATGCCGTCCCAGTCCACAGGGGATACGACATCGTGTTCACTGCTGCCGAAGAGAAGACGAAGAGTTCGGAGAATACGTTGGAGGTCTCATTCAAGTAATCCGAGTAAAACACCTCCGCCTGGCGCTAGCCGGTGCGGATGGTAGAGGGTGAAAAGCGCAGTCTCCTACCACATGCGCAGCCTAATTTTTACAGTAGTAATTTTTCTGCTTCATCTCGGAGATGTCGCTTATCGAGGTGAGATGTCCGTCGACAGAAAGTATGACAGCCGTGCCGTCATGCCGCATCGTTATCAGCGATACTTCGGAATCCAAGAAGCCGCCGTTAACGCCGCATTTCACGGACCGACCCGAATGGCACGTGATTAAGCGGCTTTTCGATACGTCGATTTGTGTGGAATTTCTTTGAAAACGTGGCGGGGGGCGGTCAGCAACTGGAAGGGTTTGGGTCTTCGTTTCATCGCTCTGGGTTCGAGTCGGAAGGGACGGATGTCGACGAGTTTTTCCGAGC
>NZ_JBATWY010000233.1:0-6274 GCF_049672945.1 Haloferula sp.
GAAGTACGGCAGTTGCCCGAGAACACCGCCCGACAGATCCTCGCGCTGACCCGTCGCGGCGCAAGCATCACGATCCTCGGCGATTGGCCGCGCGACGTTCCGGGCTTTCCGATGCCAGACATTCGGCGAGGAACCCTTTTCACGACCCTGCAGGAGATCCCCGAGTCCCAGATTCTTGAAGGTGACGACCTACTTGATCTTCTGACCGATGCCGGTGTCCAATCAGAGCCCATGAGTCAACTCGGCCTCCGTTTTGTCCGCCGCAGTCATCGCGAGGGTCACCATTACTTCATCGTCAACCGAAGTCCCGACCCCGTCGATGAATGGGTCACACTCGCCACCCCCGCCACCTCCGCCATCCTCATGGATCCCCGCTTCCTCAAGCGCAGCGGCGTCACCCCGATCAGACAGGATGGGGAGCGCAGCCAGGTCCGGCTCATCCTCGAGCCGGGCGAGTCGCGAATCCTCAGGACCTTCACCGGTCGCGAAGCCGAGGGACCGAAATGGACCGAGCTGACCCCGTCCGGCAACATCCGAACCATTGGCGGCACCTGGAAGGTCCAGTTCACCGAGGGTGGGCCCGAGCTTCCTGATGAGTTTGAAGCGCCGATCCTCGGCTCATGGACCACCCTCAGCGATCCCCGTGCCGTCCGCTTCTCCGGTACCGCACGCTATACGATTGATTTCGAGATTCCCACCGAAGGCAACTGGTTGCTCGACCTCGGTCAGGTCGCCCACACCGCCCACGTCTTCGTCAATGGCAACGATGCCGGCACCGCCTACACCCCTCCGCACCAGTTCGACCTCTCCCGTTTTCTCCGCATAGGCACCAACCGCCTCGACATCGCGGTCACCAATCTCCCCCAACCCGGCCCCGAGTCCAACCGCCCTCCCTCACCCTCAGGCCTTCTGGGCCCCGTCCGTTTGATCCCTCTCGCCAACGAGTAGCCGCGCTCGAGTCTTCAGCGAATCCAGCGCCTCATCGTTTCCAACAAGTTGCCATATGGCGGCTTCAACTGAAACAGGTCCCGAATCATGAAGCGCCGTGTCACGGACCGCTCGTAGCTGAACACATCAAACCCCGCCTTCCCTCGATATCTTCCATGTCCGCTGGCTCCCACGCCACCGAAAGGCAGCTCGAGATTCGTCGCCTGCTTCATCACATCGTTGATGCACACCGAGCCCGAACGCATGACCCGCATCGCCCTCTCGGAGAAATCCGCGTCGCCCGAAAACAAATAGAGCGCCAGCGGAGACGGCAGATCCGCGAGGCGGCCAAGACAGTCGTCGTCGGATGGGTAAGTCACCACTGGCAGCAGTGGTCCGAAGATTTCTTCCTGCATGGAAGGATGCTCCCAATCGACCACAGCCCAGCGCGGAGCGAGCTGGAGCGAATGCGGACCGTCCTCACCGACCTGCTCGGCATCGTCGGCCACCAGCGCGAGCACCCGGTCACGCTGACCCTCGTGCACACAGCGAGCGATTTCCGCACCCTCCTTCCCATAGGTCTCATCGAGCACCTGCCGAATCCGCGCGCGGAATTTCGGAAGTAGCGCCTCCGGCACCATCACGAAATCGGGGGCCATGCAGGTCTGCCCGGCATTGAAGAACTTTCCCAAAACGATACGCTCCACCGCGATATCGAGTTCCGTGCTGGAATGAATCACCGCCGGACTCTTTCCCCCCAGTTCCAGCACGCAAGGCACCATCCGTTCGGCCGCCGCCTTAGCCACCAGTCGCCCGACCCGCTCGCCGCCGGTGAAAAAGTAGAAATCGAAGTCCTGCTCGAGCAGCCGCTCACCCACCGCTGCGTCGCCGCAGACGACCGCCACCAGCCGGGGAGAGGCGGACTTTCGAATGATCCGCTCAAGAACCGCCGCTGTGGCCGGTGCCAACTCGGAAGGCTTGATCACCACCGAGTTGCCGGCCGCGATCGCGGCAATCGCAGGGCTCAAGGCCAACTGCAGCGGGTAATTCCACGGAGCCATCACCAGCACCACCCCAAAGGGCTCCCGACGAACCTCACTTCTGGCAGGGAGAAAGTAGAAAGGATGACCGGCCCTCCGCGGCCGTGCCCAACCCTTCAATCGCTTCAGGATGTATTTCAGCTCGGTCTTTACGAACAACACCTCAGCCAACCAGGCCTCGATCCGTGGTTTTCCAAAATCACTCTCAAGGGCATCGAGGATCTGGTCCTCGGACTCCTCAATGAGCTTCAGGATCCGCTCCAAAATGGCCATTCTGGCTTCGGGATCCAGTGAACCAGCCTCCGCCCTCATACCCTCCACGAGTCGGCGCAGCGAATCTTCTGAAAAAGCTTCTATTGATCGATCTCCCGGGTTGCAAACTTCGGACACGCGATGAATCTGACACAAGTCAGAGGTTGCGCACGGGCAGATCTCGGAAATGTCATGAAACGTAGAAAGGAAAAAATTCTGGTGGTCGGCAGCGGTCTCGGTGGGCTCTCAGCGGCCATCTCACTCCGCGCCGAAGGCTTCGATGTCGAGATCCTTGAGAAAAACGCCCAAATTGGAGGCAAGCTCAACGTCCGGGAAATCGATGGCTTCACTTTTGATCTCGGCCCTTCGATCTTCACCATGCCCTCGATCTTCGAGGACCTTTTCGCCCGGGCTGGCAAGAAGATGCAGGATTACGTCCAACTCCAAGCCGTCACGCCCCACTGGCGAAACGTGTTCGAGGACGGCAAGGTCATCGATCTCTATCAGGAGAACGAGCTGATGAAGGCCGAGCTCGCCAAACTCGATGGCAATCCCGAAGAGCACTGGAAAGACCTGCAAGGCTTCCTCAATTACGGACGCGAGCAGTACAAGATGGTCGACAGCGGCTACTTCGCTGAAGGGCTCGACACCACTTGGGAGATGATCCGGCACTACGGATTCTTCGGACTTAGCCGCGGCATGGACTGGAACAACACCATGGCGGAATCCATCGCCAAGCACTTCAGCAGCGAGCACCTGAAGCGGATCTTCGAGTACTTCATCAAGTATGTCGGATCCTCCGCAACCGACGCTCCGGGCTACATGAACATGATGTCCCTCATTCAGTTCGATCACGGACTATGGTATGTGAAGGACGGCATGTACAACCTCGCTCGTGGCCTGAATCGCCTGCTCGATGACCTCGAAATTCCGGTGCATCTCAACTCACGGGTACGGGAAATCTCGAAGGAAGGAAAACGGGTCACCGGCGTCGTCCTGGAAAACGGCGAACACCTCAAAGCAGACTACGTCGTCTGCAACATGGAGGTCATTCCCGCCTACAAGCACCTGCTCAAGGAATCACCCGGCTTCCTCAAGAAGCTCGAACGCTTCCAACCCGCCTGCTCCGGCCTCGTCATCCATCTCGGCACCGACCGCGTCTACCCGCAACTCGCCCACCACAACTTCTTCTACTCGAAGAACCAGTCGAAGCATTTCGACACCGTCTTCAAAAAGGGCCAGCTGCCGGACGACCCGACGATCTACCTGGTGGCTCCCACCCGCACCGATCCCACCAAAGCACCCGAGGGCTGCGACAACATCAAGATCCTCCCGCACATCCCGCCGATCAATCCGGAGAATCCTCTAACAGCGGAGGACTACAAGGCCTTCGCCGACCGCGTCCTCGACAAGCTCGAACGCATGGGCCTCACCGATCTGCGCAAGCATACCATTGTCGAGGACACCCTGACTCCACTCGACATCGAAAGCATGTATCTCTCGAACCGGGGATCCATCTACGGCGTCGTTAGTGATTGGAAGCTCAATCGCGCTTTCAAGGCTCCCAAGCAGAGCAAGAAATACAAGAACCTCTTCTTCACCGGCGGCAGCGTGAACCCCGGCGGCGGCATGCCGATGGCAATTCTCTGCGGACAAAAGGTCAGTGACCGCCTCGTCGCCCAAGTAGAAAGATAGCGTTGAGTGCGGCCTTCATCATTGCGGCCATGATCGCAAGCGTCCTCGCAATCACCGCGATGGCGCTGCTCTTCTGTCGGCTTCGAAAGCTCCCCAGGCTCACAACGGAAATCGACCGGGCAGCTCCGAGCATTTCGATTATCATTCCGGCTCGCAACGAAGAATCCAACCTGCAACGCCTGCTTCCCTCGATCAACCAGCAGTCACTCGCGGCCTGTGAAGTCATCGTGGTCGATGATCACTCCGAAGACCGAACCGCCGCCGTCGCTGAATCCCACCAGTGCCGGGTCATTCGCGGCAAGGATCTGCCGGATGGCTGGTTCGGAAAACCCTGGGCCTGCCAGCAGGGAGCCGAAGCCGCAACGGGTGAACTGCTCTTCTTTCTCGATGCCGACGTCGAGCTCCAACCCAGCGCCCTCGCCCGCCTTGCAGCCACCGCGTCTGCATCGCCCAGCGCCGTGATTTCCGTTTGCCCCTGGCACCGGATCGAAAGTCCCTATGAAGAACTTTCGGTGTTCTTCAACCTGCTGATGGTCGGCGGTATTGGTGCCTTCACCTACCGCGCCGACCAAGCAAAAGGCATCGGTCTTTTCGGCCAGACCCTTCTCATTCCAAGGAAACTCTACCACGACATCGGCGGTCACGAGTCCGTGAAGAAAACCGTTCTCGAGAACCTCCATCTCGCGGGCGAACTTGAGAAGCGCGGCATTGAGCGGCTCTGCTATCTCGGAAAAGGCAGCATCTCGATGCGCATGTTTCCCGAGGGATTTGGCGAGCTGACCGCCAGTTGGAAAAAGGGCTTCAGTTCCGGTGCCGGGCTGACCTCCACCTTCGCCATGACGCTCTGCATTCTCTGGCTCATCGGACTCATGGCGCTTGCCATGATCGCCTTGATGCTTCCACTCGGCGGCCCGGCGGCCATCCCCTGGGTGCTGGGCTGCTACTTGGCCGTCGCCATCACTCTCATCATTCTTTTCCGACAAGTCGGTCGCTTCTCATGCTGGAGCGCCCTGCTCTTTCCCATCCCGCTGTTCTTCTATCAAGGACTCTTCGCCTCCGCGCTCATCCACAAGAAAAAGGGCGGAACCACCCAATGGAAAGGTCGCGATGTGGCTTGAACTTCCCAACCTTTGGATCGGCCTCCTCAACGGCCTTGGCATTCCGATCGCCCACTTCGGGATCTCGTGGCTCTTCA
The DNA here is from genome assembly GCF_049672945.1 of Haloferula sp. Lineage (NCBI taxonomy): Bacteria > Pseudomonadati > Verrucomicrobiota > Verrucomicrobiia > Verrucomicrobiales > Verrucomicrobiaceae > Haloferula > Haloferula sp. The sequence goes on from NZ_JBATWY010000233.1 coordinate 5,110, forward strand.
CCCGGATGCCGCTTTCCTGGTTCCCTCCCAGCGCCTTCCCCGCTCTGCCCGGTGAAACGGCGACCATGCTCGATCGCGTCTTCCGGATCAGGTCGTGGAAGTCCCATCTCCCCGATGCAGGCCCCTGGTTTGGAGGCTTCGCCAAACGAAACCTGCGATCCGCCAGCACGGAATTTCTCGCAAAATTCCGCGCGGAAACCTGCCGCAGCGAAGCCGCCCACTGGGCGCAGCTCTTCGTGATCTCCAGCTTCATCTTTTGGACCCCTTGGCCATGGGCAATCATCATCGTTGCCTACGCCATCTTCTCGAACCTCCCCTGCATTGTCCTCCAGCGCCAAAACCGCCTCCGCCTGAATCAGGTTCTGTCCAGAGGTTCTCGGGCTTCCTAACGGGAACTCTAAAACGGCGCGATATCGAGCAGGCTGAGAACAATCGCATTCTTCTCATCCGATCTCTCAACATCGAGTTCGAACACCACGCTCCAGTCGTTCAAGTCCTCGCTATCCACCAGCACCTGCTCAAGCCTCCTTTTCGATGAACCCTGAGCGGACTCCACCCGGAAGTGTTTCGCATTTCGCGCCTCGGGGTCCATGCGGATGAAGCCGTGCTCCGCGGCATGGACGGCCATCGCCTCACGCAGTTCCGCGACCGAGATACCACCTTCAACCCGCTCCAAAGCCGCTTCGATATTCCCAAGCGACAGGTCCTTGACGAAATCCAGAACGGCGTGCCGGACCGCCCGTTCGAACTCCGCCTTACGGCGTGAAAAGGGCACCGTCTTGGTCGGTGCCGATGTCTCTTCCGGAACGTAATCCGGGTTTTTCAACTTCTCCCACTCATCGATCAGGCTGCTGTCCACCCCACGCAGAAGATCCCGGAAGAAACCCTCCGCTTCTTCCAGATCCTCGGTCTTCGCCGCTGGCGGCACGGTCTGGTTCAGCACCTTGTAAACCTCCGAAAGGTGCCTCAACAGCACCGCTTCACTGCGTTCCAATCCGTAAGCTTTCACATAGTCCTCAAAGGACTGCCAATTCTCGAACATCTCGCGCGCAATCGACTTCGGACGCACCGAAGCTTCCTTGGCCCAAGGCTTGTCGAGGACGAATTCATTGTAGGTCGCATAGATGAATTCCTTGCCCGGCTTCGGATGTTCGACTTCATCCAG
>NZ_JBATWY010000234.1:0-20299 GCF_049672945.1 Haloferula sp.
AGATAAAACCGACGCTGCTGTTAGAGCTCCACTCTGTCTTAGCCTCGCCATTGCCCGGATCGAACCGGAACTCCAAATCCAGTGCCGGATCATTGTCGTCACTGGCCACTGCTGTCAGCGTGATCAGCGCCCCGGGTTCGACGACCGTTTGATCTGCCGTGAAGGATTCAACAATCGGTGCCGCGTTTCCGGATACGGTTTCACCGGTGGAGAAAGTAAAGCTGTAGGGCTCCATGGCATTGCCAGATGCATCCTGAATCCCATCCAACACCACTTCGTAACTCGTGTTCGCTTGCAGCGGCGCGTCCGGCGTGAAGGTCAGGACGCCGTCGAAAGAGAGCGTGAACTGCGCGGCGAGCGGAGCGCCACCGACGGGGCGAATGAGGATGGTGTCGCCATTGATGATCGTGCGAGTTTCCAGCACTTCATGGATCAGGAGGCTGATCGGGGCGCTGACTGGATAGTTGGTCTGCCCGTCCTGGGGAAGATGGAAACCCACGGCAGGGGGACGCGTATCGGCGAGTTCCTGGTGGACCCAGGTTGAGACGCCCTGTTGATCACCGTAGCCGCCGAGAAGGACCAGATTCCCGAGCGGCAGCGCGAATTGGCTGGCATCCACTCCGTTCGCCTCGGTCGGGAAACTCAGCACGACTTCATGGGAACGCATGTCGAATTTATGGTTTCCCAGAAATGCATAGTCGTCTTGGAACATGACATACTGCGTCTGGTCTTCATCCGGTAATGGCGTATCGGTCACCCATTGCGGGTCACTTGGATCGGTGATGTCGATGATCCGGATGCCATTGCCGACCTCGTTGAATTCCTGACGGTAGGCCCAAACGGCGTAGAGACGTCCATCCCCGCCCCACAGACTCGGCCAGTAGCCACCGGCCCCACCGTCGGTCACCGTGCTCAGTAGCGCAGGCTGGGTGACGTCGCTGATGTCATAGATCGCAAGACCCGAGCGGTTTCCATCTGCGCAGTAGATCAGGAGATTTCCGACGATGAATGGGTAGCCGGCCACTCCGGTGAGCGAAAGATGATCCCAGGTCGCGGTGGTTTCCCATATCCCCGTCACCGGATTCATCCGCCTGAGCTGTGCGTCTTCCTGGGAGGGGAAATAGTTTCGATAGGAAGGCTCCGCACCGAACGGAACATACATCGCCCCGTGGCCTCCGACGCCGTATAGCGGATCCATGTCGGAGTATGAGACGTTGTCATTGGTGCCATAAACTTCGGTCGCTAGGAAAGAGCGGTTCATTTCATGGTTGTCCCCAAGCACCAGGGTGTTGTTCCGGTATAGGAAACCATGGGCAAGTATCGGGTGCCGTGTGATCCCGTGGGTTCCGAGTTCAGCCGGAGCCGCGACACCAATGTTCGAGATGTCCCAGGAACTCACCAGATAGTCCGAGAAGCCGACCCGACTCCCCGGCACCTCCGGGATCGTATAGAGCACGCCATTATGCCAGGCGATGATCGCGGAACGACCATCGAGCTCGGCAAAGGGCGCGCCGATCATGGTGCCTTCATTTCCGACACGATCAATGTTCGGAAAGCCGTCACCAATCGCACCAACAACCACTTGGTTCAGCAGAGCCGCGAGCGGAAGGATGGAGAGAAGTTTCATGCCATGGGATTGGGCAAAAGAGGCTTCTGGTTACAATAATTTGAAGATTAAGGCACGTTTACTTCGAGCCGCATGAAGAGGCGAGGCTCGCTGACGAGCTGATCCGCGCTGATCCGGGCCTCCATCATGAAGTGATCATGGTGATCGGAAACGACGCGAGTGGCGATTTCAAATTCGTCCGAAGGCCGCTCTCCCCCACGCCATTCACTCATGTCCCGTGACCAGGTCACCCGGCCTTCCGCACCTTGGGTTTCCTTTCCCTTGCGGTAGCGGAATACGAGGTCGCCGGCATCATCCCGCAAGATTTCGCTGACCGCCCCCGGGGACTCGGCGAGTTGCGGGTCGGTTGCCATGAAGGCCTCGACGGCATTGACTCTTCCATCGTTGTCGGGATCGGCATTCGGTCCCCAAAGGCTGTCTTCGAGCGCCGCGTTATCCACGTCGGCATCGCCAAACCGGGCACGCGCCCAGCTTTCATTGGCCGAGCCGATGTCACCGAAGAAGAACAGATATCCGGCATCGACTTGTCCGCCCTGATCCGCTTCCGGAGCACCTGCCACGATCAAATCATCCGTCATCGCAATCGCCGCGCCCATTTGGTCACCTGCGCCGGTTCCCTGACCGACGAGCTTGCGTACGAGTCCCCAGCCTCTGCGGACAGACTGATTTCTCTCAAAGACGAAGGCAGCCCCGATATTAAAACTCGCCCCCTCATCGTAACCAGTAGCACCCACAGCGACCTGGTCGCCCTTGACACTGACCGCCGAACCAAAAAATAAATTCTCAAGATTCGATGGATTCTCAAATTCCACGGGCCTCATTTTCTTCTCGCGGGTCCAATTGGATCCATCGCCAAAATTATCGATGAAGACCCAAGCCGCGCCGGTGTTTGTGGCCCCATCGGAATCACCGATTCCTCCGGCAATCGCGATGCCCCGGTCAAGTGCCACCGATCCCCCGATCCGGTCATTCAAGCCGGCTGATGGCGGAAAAGTATCGTAAAGCGACCAGCTTGCGGCACCCGGCGCTCGTTTGAAGAAAAAGACGCCGCCCGAGGCGTCTCCAGTCTCATCGCTCAAGGGAGCTCCCACCAGGATTCCGCCGTCACGATGATCGACCGCAGAGCCAAAGAAATCAAAAGGGGCCGCCGCTGGTTTGCCGAAATCATCAAGGTAGCCCCAATTGTTGGCACCGCCCTCATTGCGCTCGAAAACATAGACCCGCCCGGTATCAAACCCTGCCACAGTGTTGTCGGCAGGCGCACCAACTACGATCAGATCTTCGTCCACACTCACTGCCTCGCCAAAATCGTCGCCGTTAAGGACGCCCGCAAGGTCGATGCGGCGTCGCTGCCCCCAATTGTCGGCACCACCGGTATTGCGGCTGAAGACGTAGGCAGCCCCTCGCGAGTCCCACCCGGGAGCACCGATGACAATGGTGTCGGCCTGAATGTCGACAGAGTAGCCGAAATTCGCCCCGACTTGAACATCGCCCGCCAACAGGAGTTTCACAAAGCTCCAGCCGTTGGCTGTGGATGGATTACGTCGATAAAGATGCGCCGAACCCGCACTGAGGTTTCCGCTGACTGAGTCAAAAGGAGCGCCCGCCACGAGAAAATCGCCGTCCACCGCCACCGAGTAACCCAATTGGTCACCCGTGCTGGCAATGGCCCCGGCGGCACTCCCGAGTTGTGCCCAGGCTGCGGTCTGACGATGGAAAACCGCATAATTTCCGACGTCCGCATTATCGGAGCTGTTCCGGGCACCGGGAAGTCCGACGATGAGTTCGTTGTCGGAAAAGGAGAGCGAGGCCCCGAAGCGATCACCAAGCGCCCCGCGCGGATGGAAGAGCGTCGAGGCCGGTTCCAAATCTCCGGGCTGTCCCACTTCGTGGCGGTCGTAGGTGAAAACCGCACCCGTCGCGACCCCCGAGCGGAGCCGCCCGCTTGCACCGACGAAGAACCAGCGCGAGCCCATGCCGCTTGCACTGCCAAAGCGTTCGCCAGGAGCTGAATTCGGTGCCGCAAAGGTGGCTACCTCGCCCCAGTTCGCCGAGCCACCCTCGTTGACCGCGAAGAGGCGAGCGCGCCCTGCATCGGACGCATGGCCGGGTTCCCCGACGAGGAGGACACCCCGGTGGAGCGACAGGCTGGCGCCGAAATCAGCGTTGGCAGCTCCGAAGGAGCCATCGGGTTCCGGTATCGGCAGTGTTTGGTTTTCGGTCCAGACCACCCCAGCGGGCAGCAGGCTTGGTCGATAGACTTTGACCTGACCGGCGCTGATGACCACGCCGCCTTTTACAGCAGGCGAAAAGCCGTTGCGCTCAGGAGCGGAGAATGCCGCGTAGTTTCCGTCCACCGTGACCGCGCTGCCAAAACGGCCTCCTTCGGCAGACTCATCGATGATGGTCGAGATATCCCAGAAATCAGACCCGCCCTCGTAGCGATCAAAAACGTAGCCGAAATTCATCCCCGGAGCACCGACGAAGGCCCAGCGTGAATTCATCGCCACCGCAGTGCCATACTCGGCCCCTGCGGGCAGACCAGGCACGTCGAGCGTCTTGTGAAAGGCCCAGCCCGCCGCCTCCGTGCGTCGGAAAAGGTAAGCCCGCCCGGCATCGACCGCTCCCGGTTCGTCCCAACCAGGCGCACCGACCAGCAGCCAGTCTTCAAAAACCGCCACGCTCGCTCCGAAGCGTTCTCCTTCCTGGGGCACCGGACTGGTCAGGTTCGCCTCGATACCCCAACTCTCTTCAAGACCCAAGGCAGAAGTGAGAACCCAAACCCCCCCAGAGGTCGTTCCTGTGGTCTGAAAGCCCGGGATGCCGACAGCCGCCCGCCCGCGATCCATGGAAACCGCGTGGCCCATTTCTGTATTCTCAGGATAGCTAAACTCGGGCGCCCGAACCACCTGCCAGCGGGCGGATCTCCGAACCAGCGTTTCCACGGACCCGGCGTCATCTCCTGCCGTGAGGTTGTCGTAGGGACTACCAATCGCCATGGCATCGCCACTCAGCGCCACCGACCAGCCGTAGCGTGACTCGGCCTCCATGGGTGAGCTAATCAAGCGCTCAATAAAGCTCCAGTCGCTTGCGAGCCCGGGCGGGCTTTCAAAAAGGTAGGCGCTCCCAGCCTGATTGATTCCAAACGGCGACCAGAGGGGCGAGCCGATGACCAGGGTATCACCGCTCAGGCTGAGAGACTGCCCGAAGTTCGAAAAAGCCTCAGCATCCGGTGCCTGCAAGGCGGCCGACCATTGCCAATTTCCCATCACTGAACGACGAAAAATTGAAACCTCTCCTGCATCGTCGCCCGCAAAGGTATCCTTGAAAGGCGAACCGACCACGAGGGTATCTCCTTCCAAGTCGAGCGCCGTGCCAAAGCGAGCGAAAGTCGATGGATTGATATCCGCGATTGTTTCCGTCGAATGCGAAACAGGAAGCCCGTCGTCATCGAGGATAAACTCATGAATAATCACAATGCCCACATTGTCAGGTGTCCCAACGGTCTCGCCGAAAAGGGCGGAGGCGGCGATCGTGGTTCCCGAAACGCTCACCGCACCGCCATAGGCATTGTTGATGGTGGGGCTGTATCCCGTCACCTGCTCGGGAGCCGACCACACCCCGGAATTATCCCTAAAAAGCGCATAAAGGGCACCCGTGCCGGATACACCACCCGCACTGAAGCCGGGTGCCCCGACCGCAGCCACGCCCCCATCAAGCGCCACACTGCTCCCGAAGCGCGCGCTTTCTTCGCCATCCGCCGGATTCAACTCAAGCGCCAGCCCCCAATTGTCGATGCCACCAAGATCCCGTTCAAAGAGATACGCCGCTCCGCTTTGGAGGCCGGACGGACTCTCCTCAGGTGCTCCCACGATGAGAGTGTCACCGTCCAGTTCGAGGGCGAATCCGAAGAACCCTTCGAAGGTCGGGTTTGCCGGGAAAAGCCGCTTCAAGTGAGTCCAAGCTTGAACCACTTCGTTGAACTCGAAGAGATCCACCGCTCCGGAATCATCTCCCGCTGCTGAATCGAATCTTGGGATCCCCACGGCGAGGAGGTTCCCGGACATGGATAAGGTAAACCCAAAGAGCTCACTGGCTTCGGGGCTGATGGAAATAAGGTCATCGTTTTTCGTCGTCAGAAACGGATCGATCATCAGCGGATAAACGGCGTCGCGATCCTCGACATGGATGGCGAGTTCCCAGGTGCCGGTGTCTTCGCCATCGGCGACTTCCAGCGCCGCAGGCAGCGGACGCCCGGTGGCATCAAGAACGAGCAGACCGCGATAATTCAGCGCAGCCTCGCCCGTTGAATCCACAAACGAGACCGCGCGACCGTTCTCGCAAAGCTCGGGGCTGAGCGAGGTGCTCAGGTCCATCACGACGCGAAAGCCCTCGTCCGTCCGGTGACTTGGTGGCTCCGGAACATGAAACCCATGCTCAATGCCCCGTGCATCATTCGTGAACCATTCATCCATTCCATCCCGCCGGAAAGTCAGCGTCTCGTCGTCGACCTCATGCGATGCCACCGCTCCCCGGGCTTGCATCGAGAAATGCCACGGCTGCTTAAAATCGAGGGATTCCACCCGCAGACTTCCGTCGTCGGTGGACCACTGTGCGGATATTCTGTGACGGCTATTGCTGGCGTGAGCCGTGCCGTCGTGGTTGTGGATCTGATAGCCATCGGCTTCGTGGCGCTGGATCAGCCTTTGGATTTCCTGCGGGCTTGGAACGGCGGCGGGCGCGTTGGCGACTGGCTCGGAAAGGCTTGGAACCGGAGCGGTTTTAGAAACGACCGGAACCCGGTCATTCAATGGCTCTGACTCCACCATTTTTCGTGATGGCATTGATTTGAGCAGGATGATCGTTACAAGCACGAGAATGAAGACCGGGATGGCAAAGCGTTTCATTGGTGACTTCTGCTTGGGTTTTTCGCCGTCGCGGTTACATGGTTTCTAAGAAAAATGACACCCACGGAATCCAATCCCGAAGGCCGTGAATTCCGAGCGACCCGCTGGAGTCTCGTGCTGAAGACGCGTGGCGAGGGTGCGGAAGCCTCCCGCGCGCTCGGAGATCTGTGTCAGACCTATTGGTTCCCGCTTTATGCGTGGTGTCGGCGCTACGGCCTCTCATCGGCGGACGCGGAGGACATGGTCCAGGGTTTCTTCGTGCAGGTTCTGGAGAAGCGCCTGTTCGATACCGCCGACTCAAATCGTGGCAAGCTGAGGACCTTTCTTCTAACAGCTTTGCAGCGCCACGTAAGGGATGAAATGAGCAAGTCGCGGGCGCTTCGCCGAGGTGGCGGAAACGTGGTTTCCTTCGATGTGGTTGAGGCGGAGCAGTGGTATGGCGTCGAAAAGAAGGAAGGCGAAAGCGCGGATCATCTGTTCGACCGGCAGTGGGCCTTGACGGTGCTCGATCAGGCGGTGCGCTCGCTGGAAATGCGGGCGAAGTCGGAAGGCAAGGAGGATTTGTTCAAGGCGTTGCGGCCGTTTTTGACCCGGGAGGGAAGCGGTGCGGACTACGACGAGGCCGGGTCGGCGATCGGGATGAGAGCCGCGACTTTCAAGGTCGCCGTCCACCGCCTGCGGGCGAGGTTTCGCGAAGCGCTTCGCGCTGAGGTTGCGGAGACCAAGCCGGACGAGTCGAGCGTTGAGGAGGAGATCCACTATCTGATGGCTGCCCTGAACGATATCTAATTGGTGTTCCCGTCGAGGGGATGTATTGCTATCTACCAGCGGCCATGTCGGACGGTGCGCCAAGACCTTCACCCCACCCTCATCTCTCCGGGCTGCAACCCGGTCTCTTGATGGCGCGTGGGTTTTCCGATACGGATGACGAGAGTTCGTCTCCCGAGTTGCCCGGATACGAGATCAGGCGGCAGATCGGTCGGGGCGGGATGGGGGCGGTTTATCTTGCCCGGCAGATCGGTCTGGATCGCGACGTCGCGGTCAAGCGGGTGGCTGCCGAGCTGAAGGAGGATCCGATGTTCCTCGCCCGGCTGGAACTCGAGGCGAGGACGATGGCGAAACTCAACCATCCGAACGTCGTCACGGTGCATCACTTCGAGGTGCTGGGTGGCAATGAGGCGGCGATCGTCATGGAGTATGTCGAAGGAGGCAACCTGCGCGACCGGATCGACGAACATCCGGATGGCATGCCGCTTGAGGTCGCGACCCGCCTGATCCGGGAAATTTCGTCCGCCCTTGCCGCGGCGCACGCTGCAGGAGTGGTGCACCGGGACATGAAGCCGGAGAACGTTCTGATCGGTCGTGATGGCACGGCGAGGGTCTCGGATTTCGGGCTGGCCGCCCCGATGGATCAAGGCTCGACCCGGCTGACGCGCACCGGCACCACGGTGGGCACGATTGACTATCTGGCACCGGAGCGATTTCGATCGAATGAACTCGATGCCCGCAGCGATCTCTACTCGGTGGCCGTCGTTTTCTACGAGATGCTGACCGGGCAGGTGCCGCGCGGGAGTTTTGCATCGCCGCGCGCGATTCGACCGGAGCTACCGCGGCAGGTGAGCGACGCGGTGATGAGGGCGCTCCGGCCCGATCCGGCCGGTCGCTTCGATTCGATGGTGGACTTTATCAAGGCCATCGACGGGCAGGCAGGTTCGCGGAAGCGGAAGGGCTGGGTTCTTGGTGCCGGAGGCGCGATTGGTATTGGGCTCTTCACGGCCATGTGGAAGCCAGTGACGGCGCTTAGTGGGAAAGGCAATCAGGCGGTTGCACCAACAGGAATTCCGGATCCGGGGATGGCGGGGGAATGGAATGATGCATTGGTTGATGTCGCGCTTCGAGACGATGTCATTTCCGGTGGCTGGCGAACGGACGGGGATATGCTCATCACGGACCAGCAGGTTTGTGTCCTGTCGCTCGAGCACGAAATGCCGGAAGCCTATGATGTCCGGCTAAGGTTCACGCGCTTGTCGGGAGTGCATTCCATTGCGGTTTTTTTCACGGCGAACGGGACTCTTGGATCCCTTGATATCGATGGATGGGATGAGGGTCTTTCCGGAGTTCAGCGGGTGAACGGCCGGGACCTTCGCGAGACGCGGGGATTTCCTTTCCATATTGAGAACGGCCGGTCGTATGAGCTTCTGGTCCAAGTCCGGCCTGGACGAGTGAATGTTTCGATTGATGGGGAAGAGCGGGGAACTTTTGATATTGGACCCCACCCCTTGGGGATTGTCGGTCCATGGGAATGGGAAGCCGGCAAACATTTGATCTCCCTCGGTATCGGTTCCTATGAAAGCCCGACGCGGTTTGAGAAGGTCGAGTGGCGGGAGGTCGGGTCTCGTGGGCAGGAGGATTAGCGCCGCTTTGGGGATGAACTTACCACCAACGGGAAAACCGCTGCTTCGGGAGCTTTCTGTTGTACCTTGCTAGAGAAAAAGCTCGAGTGGACTTCGTCTGCATTCAGAACAGCGCGTTCAGGGCGGCGACTTTTTCAAAATCCTTGATGCCCGGCGATGACTCTGAACCTGAAGCCGTATCAAGGGCGGCGGGGTGAACAGTCGCCAGCGCTTCGGCGGCATTTTCGGGGACGATGCCGCCGGCGAGGATGATCGAGAGGTTGGGGTGCGATTCGATGAATTCGGCGGCGGCGATCCAGTCGATGGTTTGACCAGTGCCGCCGTAGAGACCGGGGGCGTGGGCGTCTAACAGGAGGGCGTCGGCGGGGAAGTCGGCGGCAGCCTTGAGGTCGTCTTCGTTGCGGATGCCGAGGGCTTTGATGACCGGGATCTTGTCGTCGAGGTAGGCTTGGGCTTCCTCTCGGGATTCATCGCCGTGGAGCTGGACGGCATCGATGAGACCGCGCTGGAAGAGCTCGCGTGGATGATCGGGGTCAGCGTTGACGAAGACGCCGACGCGGAGGATTCTTCCAGCGAGAGGTTTGAGGAAGTCAGCGTCGTCGGGGTTGAGGAAGCGCTTTGATTTGGGCCAGAAGTTCACGCCAAGCGCGTCGATGTGCATGGTGGCGAGGCGCTCGGCATCGGCGGCGAGGGTAACGCCGCAGATTTTCAGCGAAGGCTTGTTGGGATTGAGGAAGTCGCAGAGCACGGGGAAGGCATAAGTTCCAAGTTCCAAGTTCCAAGTTCCAAGTTCCAAGTTCCAAGTTCCAAGTTCCAAGTTCCTACGATGGTGGCTCTGGATGGAGAACAACGAAACGGCGCGAAAGAGCGCGAATTTTTTTGAGTTGAGGAAAGGCAGGTAAGGGAGCTCATAGATTGTGGGTTGGGTGCCTTTCGTGGTTCGAAATCAAACGGCCTTTCAAATTTCGCGGATTTTCGTGCGATTTCGTTGTTGGGAATCTTGCTTGGGTTCGGGTTTGGACTGAAAGTCGGCGGGTGATTCGAATTCGTGGGGCGAGGCAGCATAATTTGAGGAACCTCGATTTGGAGTTTCCTCGGGAGAAGCTGGTGGTGATGACCGGGCCGAGTGGCAGCGGGAAGTCGTCGCTGGCCTTTCACACGCTGTTTGCGGAGGGTCAGCGGAGGTTTGTGGAGTCGCTCTCGGCCTATGCGCGGCAGTTTCTCGATCAGCTGGAAAAGCCGGATGTGGATGCGATCGATGGGCTGAGCCCGGCGATCGCGATCGAGCAGCGGAGTGGCGGGCTGAATCCGCGGTCGACGGTGGCGACGGTGACGGAGATTTATGAGCACTTGCGGGTGCTGTGGGCGGCGGCGGGGACACCACATGATCCGGAGACGGGCGAGAAGTTGGAGAAGATGAGTTCGGCGGACATGGTGGCAGCGCTGGCGGCGGAACCGGAGGGGACGAAGCTGGTGCTGCTGGCTCCGGTGCCGAAGGAGGATGCGGCGGATGCATCGAGCTTGCTTGGCGATTTGCGGCGACAGGGATTTGTGAGGGTGCGGGTGAACGGGGAATTGCTGGATTTGGAAGAAGCCGAGCAGAGCTGGCCGGAAGCGGTGGCCAGGGTCGAAGTGGTGGTCGATCGGCTGGTGGTGAGGGAAGGAGTGGCGTCGCGCCTGGCGGATTCCGTCGAGACGGTGTTGCGAATTTGTGGGAGTGAAGCGCGGGTGCTGGTGCAAGCAGTTGAATCGGATGATTGGAATGAACGTTCATTTCAAACAAGTTATCGAAACGCACGAACTGGATTTACGATCAGTGAGTTAAGTCCGCGTCACTTTTCCTTCAATTCGCATCTGGGAGCCTGTCGGGGCTGTGAAGGGCTGGGTACGGAGCGATTCTGTGATCCTGGATTGCTGGTGGATGATGTGAACAAGCCGCTGGTCGATGGGGCGGTGACTGGCTGGTGGAAGCCGAAGGCGCAGCGCGGCAAGATGTTCGCACGTGAGGCCGCCGCGGTGTTGAGGATGTTTGGTTTGGCGGAGGATGCGAGCTTCGCGGAGCTGCCGGAGGAGGCTCGGGCGCTGATTTTTTATGGTGGGGAATTGGACACGGGGTGGAGGGTCGGGGTGGAAAAAAGGAAGCAAGTGAAGAAGTATGAGGGGCTTTGTCCGGAGGCGGAAAGGAAGTGGATGTCGGCGCCGTCGGAGGCGGTGAAGCGCCGGATTGGGCGGGTGATGGCAGAGCGGGCGTGCCGGGTGTGCGAGGGGAGGCGCTTGAAGAAGTCGATATTGGCAGTGAGGATTGAAGGCGGCTCATTGATTCATGCCCGGGACGGTCATGCCACGGAGGGCGGGAGCTGGCTGGGGATCATGGATTTTTGTGGGTTGCCGGTGGAGGAGGCGCTCGAGTGGTTGGAGGGGGTGAAAGTGCCGGAGGATCGGGCGGCGATTTGTGGGCGACTGGTGGAGGAGCTGAAGGAGAAGATCGGGTTTTTGAATGAGGTGGGGTTGGGATATTTGGGCCTGGATCGATCGAGTGGGACGCTTTCGGGCGGCGAGGCGCAGCGGATTCGTCTGGCGACGCAGCTGGGGAGTGGGCTAACAGGAGTGCTCTACGTTTTGGATGAACCGAGTATCGGTCTGCACGCGGAGGATACGGGGAAGCTGATCGAGGCGCTCAAGCGCTTGCGTGACCGGGGAAATACGGTGGTCGTGGTGGAACACGATGAGGCCATCATTCGGGCGGCCGACTGGGTGGTGGAGTTGGGGCCGGGCGCGGGCAAGCATGGTGGGCTGTTGTTGGCGAATGGACCGCTTGAGAGTTTGTCGGAGGAGTCGCCAACGAAGAAGTGGCTTAACGGAGCGAGACGCTCCTCTCACGGCCTGCCCCGGGCCGGGGCAGCTGCATTGATCAAGGAGGAGATTGTGATTCATGGGGCGAGGGAGCACAATTTGCAGGATCTCGAAGTGAGGATTCCCTTGGGCTGCCTGTGCTGTCTAACGGGTCCGAGTGGCAGTGGGAAATCGACGCTGGCGGATGACATTCTGATGCGGGCTTTGAAGCGGCATTTTCATGGTTCGGTCGACCGACCGGGCGAGCACGACTCGATCGAGGGTTTCGAGCATTTGGGGAAGGCGGTGATTGTGGATCAGTCGGCGATTGGACGCAGTCCGAGGTCGAATCCGGCGACCTTCACCGGAGCATTTGATTTGATCCGTCAGTTGTTTGCGAAGCTGCCGATGGCTCGCCAGCGTGGCTATGGGGCGGGTCGATTCAGCTTCAACACGCGGGGCGGTCGATGTGAAAAGTGCGAGGGAGCGGGACGTTTGAAGATCGAGATGCACTTTCTGCCGGATGCGTGGGTGCCTTGCACAGCCTGCGGCGGTCGGCGTTTCAATCGCGAGACGCTCGAACTGACCTTCAAGGGTCTGAGTATTGCCGACGTTCTCGAGATGAGCGTTAATGAGGCGGCGGGAGTGTTCGGGCCGGTGCCGAAACTGAAGCGGCTTCTCGATACGCTGGATGAGTTGGGTTTGGGGTATCTCAGGCTCGGGCAGCCGGCCAACACGCTTTCAGGAGGGGAGGCCCAGCGCCTCAAGCTGGCGGTTGAGCTTTCGAAACCGGCCGCGCCGCATACCTTGTATTTCTTCGATGAGCCGACGACCGGGCTGCATTTCGGGGATGTCGAGCGCCTGCTTGCTGCCTTCGTCCGCTTGCGGGATGCGGGACACAGTGTGCTGGTGGTGGAGCATCAGCTGGATGTGATTTCGGCTGCCGATCATGTGATCGATCTGGGGCCGGGAGGTGGGAAAGAAGGCGGGCAAGTGGTGGCTTGTGGGACGCCGCTCCAGCTAGCGATGAATCCGGACTCGCCGACGGGGCGGGCTTTGGCAAGAATCTGGGGCGATTCCTGCTAGGAAATTGGAAAAACAAATCGGACTGATAGAATCGTTAAGAGTATGGAAACCCCGAATGATCCATCGTCTGTGACAGAAGCTCCAGCCACCAGTCTTTCGCCGTCGGCCAGTGCTTGGCGTGCCTGGATCCAGGAAATGGGTCCACGTCTCCTGCTTTTTGCAAGGCAGCAGACGCGTTCCAGCGAGGACGCCGAGGATATTCTTCAAGACGCCTTGGTGAAGCTCGTCGGGAAATTGGAGTCCGGGGAATTCAGCGGCGGACAGGAGGCCTGGATGCCCTACCTTTACACCACCCTGAGACGGCTCGCGATTGACCTGGGTCGAAAGGATGATCGACGTCGGCGCCGGGAAGACGTGGTCACGATTGATGATGAGAGGGCCGCGATGGAGGGTTTTCACCCATGGTTCGACGGCGACTCCTCGGATGGTGAGACGAGGGACTTGATTGAGGCTGGTCTGAAGGAGCTGCCGGAAAAGTTCTCCGAGGTGATCGTGATGAAGATTTGGGGAGAGCGGACATTTGCGCAAATTGGCGAGGCTCTTGAAATTTCTCCAAACACCGCGGCCTCGCGGTATCGCTATGGACTTGAAGCCTTGCAGAAGAAACTCGGCTCCGCCCGCCGTAAGGGCGATCTTTCGATCTAAGACACGACATGGAATCCGAACTCCAGGAACTAGAAGCGCAACTGCAGGGAATTCGCCCTGCGGCCCTTGATGATGCCTTGTTGGATCGTCTGACGGGGGCCGTTGCGGGCACTCTGCAGCAGGTTGATGGCGGGCTACGCTCGGTTGAGGCGGCTGCGACGCGTGTCGAGCCTGCGGCTCTGAGTTCTGATTTGACCGCGCGCTTGGAGAAAGTCGTTCAAGGAGTTCCTTTTCCAGTGGACGAAAAAGTTGTGCTGTTCCCGCGGGGAGTGGCGCCTGTCGAGAGTGGCGAAGTTAAGAAAATTTCACCGAAGTGGTGGGCGGCAGCGGCTGCGGTCGCGCTGGCTGGCGGGCTTTCGGCATTGATGGTCAGTCCACCGAAAGAGACATCGAAGAAGATTGTCGCGGCTCCTGCCCAGATCAATTCTGGCGCGTTTGTCCCGGCTGGATTCAATAGTGGAGTCAGTGGAACGGATGATCTGGGAGTGATGTGGACGGACCAGCAGAAGCCCGTCCGGGTGGTGCGCGTGGTCTACAAGGATGTGCTGAGGCTCCTCAACAACAAGGGTGAAGAGGTTGAGGTGGAGGTGCCGAGAGTGGAATACCTGATGGTTCCCGAAAAAATTGACTGAGTTTGAACAAGTGAGATGAACTACGACGCTTCTAGTAGTGTAAATACATTTGAATCATGAAGATTACCATTCGCCATTTTCTCATGCTTGCAGGGGCTGCCAGTCCGCTGCATGCGATCGAGCCACCTGTAGAAGCTCCGCCGATTCCGCCGAGAAGCGCGCCGGCCGAGAAGACTGTGGTCCCGCCGCGGGCGGTGCCTGTTGTTCCCGAATTAGAGGCTCCCAAGGCGGTGCCGGTTCCAGATGAAGTGGCTGCGCGACCGTACATCGGAGTCATTCTCGATCCAGTTCCCGAGCTTGTGTCCGCTCATCTGAAACTTGCGGAAGGCGAAGGTTTGGTGATCGGCGACATGGTCAGCGGAGGCCCAGCTGAGACGGCAGGTTTGGTCGTAAATGACATCATCACTCGGGTGGATGGCGTGAGCGTGGGATCGTCCGAGGAAGTTCGTCGACTGGTGGAAAAACACGCGATTGGAGATCAGGTTTCTCTGGAAGTCATTCACAATGGGGAACGGCAGAATCTATTGGTGACCCTGGGTGCGGCGCCGGATCTCGAATCCGGAATTCCGCAAGCTGGCTTGTCCTTCGATGGTGCGGGAGATCTTGAAGGGTTTCTCGGAAACCTTCCTGAGAAGCATGCCGATCTGATGCGCCAGGCCATGGAGCAGCGCTTGCAGGCACTGGGTCAGTTCGGGGGCGGCAGCACCATGCCCGACAACTGGCAGCGCGATCTGCTCAAGAAGATGGAGCGCGGCATGAAGGGTGGAGGAAACGGTCTGGATTTCGGCGAATTCAAGGCGGAGGCCACGGCGCGTTTGTTCGATGAAGAAGGGAGCATCGAGGTGAAGGGTGTCGATGGTCAGAAAGACGTGCGGGTTTTCGACAAGGCCGGCAAGTTGGTCTGGGAAGGTCCTTACGATACGGAAGAAGACAAGGCCGCCGTTCCGCCAGCGATTCGGGAGCGCATCGACCGGGTCGATCTCGACATGAACTTCCAAGGCGAGGAACTGTTCCAACAGGGCATCCCACGCTTCAAACCGCTCGATGATCTTGAGCCCGACAGCAGTCGGTGAGAGCGGATTTGATCCGTTTTCATAGGCGTCCGAATTGAACCGAAGGGTTCATCGGGCGCCTTTTTCTTTACTCACAGAAACAGCGAGTATCACTGGCCCGCATCGACCCAAAGGGACTTCAGGTAGGGTTCATGGGTGAAGTCGCTGGGCATGGGAGCCGATTCGATGCGCACCGCTTTTCCGAAACCACTTCTGATCTGACGTTTGAAGCTTCCTGGGTCGAGCTGGCGGCAGTTGGTACAGGCGAGCAGGAAGCCGTCGGGGCGGAGACAGGCGGCGGCGAGTTCGACGAGATGCGGATAGTCTTTTTCGACGCGGAAGACCTTGCCGTCCTTGTCGCGTGAGAAAGTCGGAGGATCGAGGACGATGCCATCGAAGCGGCGACCTTGTTTGGCGAAACGACGAAGCCAGTGAAAGGTGTCGCCTTTACAGAAGTGCTGGGACTCGGGGTCGATGCTGTTGAGCGCCATGTTCCGTTTGGCCCAGTCGATGTAAGGTTGCGAGAGGTCGAGGGTTGTGGTTTCGGCGCCGCCGAGTGCGGCCACGACGGAAAAGGCACCCGTGTAGGCGAAGGTGTTCAGCAGGGTGCTTCCCGACCGCATCCGCTCTCGAAGATTTTGACGGTTGTCCCTTTGATCAAGGAAGATGCCCTGGGAGTATCCGGACTGGAATGAGAGCTCGAAACGGACGTCGTTTTCCAGGATCTCGAAAGGCTCCGTCTGTGCGGGGCCGAAAAGGTGGGTGGGGGACTCCTTTTG
This sequence comes from Haloferula sp., assembly GCF_049672945.1. NCBI lineage: Bacteria > Pseudomonadati > Verrucomicrobiota > Verrucomicrobiia > Verrucomicrobiales > Verrucomicrobiaceae > Haloferula > Haloferula sp. The sequence goes on from NZ_JBATWY010000234.1 coordinate 15,975, forward strand.
ATGCTGGTCGAGGCGCTTCCAATAAACGCTGCGCCCGGAGGCGCGGAGCCCGTGCTTGAGGTCTGCGGGAATCGAGGCGTTGCGAGTGGAAAGCAGCCAGCGCCCCGCAAGTTCTTCGAGTTCAACGCCCGGGAAGCCGTCGCCGGAGTCGTCGATCAGGCGGAACGCATTGGTGTGGGCGTTCGGAAGGGTTTTCCGGCGGGCGATGGCGGATTCGAGGAGATCACGCATGGACGGCATTGCCATGAGCGAGATGGCCGCTAGCATCCAGCCTCAAATGAGCGACCTGTCAGCGATTCTCGACCAAGCCTGCACGAACGGAGACCTTCTTGAGAGTTCTCGGGAAAATATCGATTTGCTTCTTTCGGGGGCGGCCAGCCCGATTCCTGAGGGTGCCGTGAAGGAGTTGGCGGAAGGGGGTGAGTGGCAGGAACTGAACGACCGGTTTTTCAAAACGCTGGCTTTCGGCACCGGCGGATTGCGCGGTCGGACGATCGGGCGGGTGGTGACCAAGGTCGAACAGGGCGAGGGGGGACCGAACGAACGGCCGGAGCATCCCTGTGCGGGCACCGCAACGATGAACTTTTTCAATGTCTCGCGAGCGGTGCGAGGCATGATCACCTACGTCAAGGCCCACGTCGGATCGGAGCGCAAGCCACGAATGGTGTTTGCTCATGACACCCGCCATTTCTCGCGCGATTTCGCGGAGTTCTGCGCGAAGGTTTGTTCGGAACTGGGTTGCGATGCCTATCTTTTCGATGATGCCCGTTCGACGCCTCAACTGTCCTTCGCGGTGAGGGCCCTGAATGCGGATGCAGGCGTGGTGCTGACGGCGAGTCACAACCCGTCGCACGACAATGGCTTCAAGGCCTACTTCAATGATGGGGCTCAAATCGTCGAGCCCCATGCCTCGGCGATCATCAAGGAAGTGAACGCGATCATGAGCGAGCGCTACGATGCGCTTCCTGAGTCTGAGCAGGGAACGGTGACGATTCTTGGTGCCGACGCCGATCGGCAATACATGGACAAGCTGAAGTCGTTGTTGATGCAGCCCTCATTGCTTGAGGGCGCTGCCGCGAAAGTGGTGTTTACCAGTATTCATGGCACGGGTGGTCAGATCACGGTGCCGATGCTGCGTGAGCTCGGTTTCGATGTGATGACGGTGCCCGAGCAGGAAGTGCGGGATGGTCGCTTTCCGACGGTGGCTTCGCCGAATCCGGAGAATGCGCCTGCGCTTCAGATGGGCGTGGACCTTGCGGAGAAGGAAGGTGCGGAGATCGTCATCGGAACCGATCCGGATTCCGACCGGATGGGTGTGGTGGCGCGCGATGGCAAGGGCGTGATGCGCTTGCTGACCGGGAATCAGATTGGATCCTTGATGGCCTGGTATCGGGCGAAGGCGGCCTTCGACATCGGTTGGCTGAATGACGCCACCAGGGCGCGGGCGATTTTTGTGAAGACCTACGTGACCACCGAACTGCAGAGCGCGATCGCGGCGAAGTTTGGATTGGGCGTGGTGAACACGCTGACGGGATTCAAGTACATCGCTTCAAAATTGAAGAAGTATGAGGACGCGATCCCGGCCGACAAGAAGGGCGACTATCGTTCCCTGGACGAGGATACGACCCGCAAGCTGCGTCTCGAGTATTCACGCTTCTTTCTTTTCGGTGGTGAAGAGAGCTACGGCTACCTTGGCTGCGACTTCGTTCGTGACAAGGATGCGAATGGCGCGGCGGTGATGTTTGCTGAAGTCGCCGCCTATGCGAAGTCGGTCGGCACGACGCTGCCGGACCTGTTGGATGATATCTATTCCGAGTTCGGCTATCATGAAGAACGCGGCAAGGCGATGGTGATGGAGGGTGCCGATGGCGCGGCGAAGATTCAGGCCCTGGCCTCATCCTACTCGATCAACCCACCGACTGAGGTTGATGGTTCCGCCGTCGAGCGCGTCCGGGATTTCAAGACGCAGGATCTCTTCGATGAGGAAGGCGATGAATTGCCGAAGGAAGGGATGTTGTTCGTCGAGTTGGCCGATGGCCGGTCCTTTGCCGTTCGTCCGTCGGGGACCGAGCCAAAGATCAAGTTCTACCTCTTCGGCAAGACCGCACCCGGCGGGGAGTTGTCGGATGCCAAAGCGCGAGTTGCGGCGGGGCTCGACAGCTTGTGGGCCGCGATTGAAGAAGATGCGCTGAAGCGTAGTTCGTCATGAGGGATTCTCTTGGCGCGGCCGCACTCCGAATTGACGAATGAAAGGCGCGGCGTTCAGGCTGGTGGTGGCGGCGATTTCCGGTCTGGGAATGGCGGTCACCCTTCCGCCCTATGATTGGAGCGGCTTGGTGTGGGTGGTGGTGATGCCGCTGCTTGCGATCATTTGGTCGGTGAAGGGAAAGAGGCCGGGCTGGAAGGGTTTCGGGATCGCTTGGTTGGCGGGACTCGCTTATTTTCTGCTGAGCTTGCACTGGCTCTCGGTGGTGAGTCCGGCGGGGTGGGTGGCTTTGTCGATGTATTTGGCTCTGTTCGTCGGGCTATGGGGGGCATTTGCTGCGAAGTGGGCGAACCCATGGCGCGTCACTGAAGCCGTGGCTGATGAGTCGAGCTTGGAGCGGAAGCTGCGGGAGAAATCGAGGGTAAAGGACAGTCATTGGAAGCAGTCACTTGGATCGCTGCGGGTGGCCTTCGCGGTTGCAGCTCTTTGGGCAGGCTTGGAATGGCTGCGCAGTTGGTTGTTCACGGGTTTTGGTTGGAATCCTCTGGCCACGGCATTTCACGACACACCGGTCATGGCTCAGTCGGCCGATCTTCTCGGGCTGTGTGCGCTGTCTTTCGTCCCGGTATTTCTCCAAGCGGTGGTGGTCCAGACGGCGCGGCGGCTTTTCATCGAAACCCAGGCTGGAAAACTACGGCCGCACGTGGATTTCGGCGTGGCGGCGCTCATGCTTGCCTTGTGTTTTTGCTACGGTGTTTGGCGGCTCAACACGACGGGGAAGGGCGAGGCTGTTAGGCTGAAGGTTCTCATGGTTCAACTCAACATCCCGCAGGATGCCGCACGGCGTTTGTGGTCGGCTGAGGAAATCCACATCGCCTATGAAGAAGAGACGCTCGGCGCCTTGAGGGCCATTGAGGAGCAGGACGTGCTTCGTTTTCGTGAGGCCGCGGAAAAAGGTGAGGAAATTGAGCTTCGCAGTCCTGACTGGATCATGTGGCCGGAGTCGTCGCTGACCGGAAGAATCATCCGGACCGATGATGGCACTTGGGGCATGTGGGATGAGAACATGATCACCTTGAACCGGATCCGGGAAGTCGGGGACTACACGGTGGTGATGGGCTTGAACGAAGTCGAAGGGGAGTTCTTTGGCGAGGATCTGGTGCGGAAGGAAGACGCCCGGGTTTGGAACTCGATGGTGGTGCTGCCGCCGGATGGCGAACTGGAGGTCTACCGGAAGCATCATCTGGTGATCTTCGGTGAGTATATTCCGTTGGTAGAGAAGCTACCCTTCCTCAAGAAAATCTACGAACAGCAGTCCGGAGCGGAATTCGGAGGATCCTTTTCGAGCGGAGAGAGCTTTGAGCCGCTTTCGATCAAGATCGACGGGGAGGATGTCGAACTTTTGCCGACGGTGTGCTTCGAGGACACCGTTCCACGGCTGATGCGGAAATTCGTACGCGGTGGTCCGCAGCTGATTGTCAATGTGACCAACGACGGATGGTTCAAGGAAAGTCCCGCGGCGGCGCAGCACTTCGCCAATGCCAAGTTCCGGGCGATCGAGCTGCGTCGGCCGATGATTCGCTGTGCGAATTCGGGGGTGAGTGCAGTGGTGAATCCGGTGGGTTCCACGGCTCATCCGGATTCAGGTATCATGCAGGAGATTCGCGATGAAGAGGGGAGTCATCTGACGCGCGGCTGGATACTGGCCGAGATTGACATACCGAAGCTGTCACCGGTTACGGGGTATGCCGTAGTTGGCGATTGGGGTGTGATCGGTTTGGGGATTTTGGGTTTCGTGACCGGGATGACGCGGAGAAAGTGAAAGCCCGAAGGACAGATCTGGTCGCGATGGGCTTCTTGATCGCGGCCTTTGCTCTGCTGGTGCTGTCTCTGGTGATGGTTCAGGAACGCTGGGAGGATCCCTATTCGGAAAGCGGGTGGAGGGAGACACGAGGCTATGAAATGTGGATCATGGTTTTTGATGCCTATCGTATCGGTTACATCGGTCACCTGTTTACCTTCGTGGCCGCTGCTTCACTGCTAAGTGCTGGTGTTACCTTGGTTTCGCCTTTTTTGGTGGGGGTGCTGATCAGATCGCGTCCGCTTTGGTGGCTGGTGG
>NZ_JBATWY010000235.1:0-5160 GCF_049672945.1 Haloferula sp.
TGTTAATCCAGCCCACCCCAACGGTGGTGGAAGAGCCGCTTTGGCTTATCCAACCGGTCAATTGCCCACCAAAATCCCCCCGCTCGCCAAAAGCGAATCTACCTTGGCTGTCCGTGTTCTCGTCCTCTTCGAAGCTGTGGTTGGCAATCGTCACCTGAACAGGGTCGGTGCCAGTGATTGCCGAGCCATTGACGACGAGAGCGTCCAGCCCGGTGTTATTGCCTTCAGCGGCGGCACCTGCTACGAAGATTTTCAAAGTGTAAGTCTGCCCACTGGAGAGTGTGAGTGGAGGAGTAAAGGTCAGGGTTTCCTGGCCGGAGATTCCACTAACGGCAGCTGCGGTGACGCTGCCGAGCAAACCCGAGCTTGAGCCGGTGATGCTCACTGTCCAATCCGCCGGGCGAGAAGCGGTCTGAAAGACCCCACTGTTGTTAAAGTGCTGCCAGTCGAGAACGACATTCTCAACCTGAATCTGAGGCAGGGTGAGAACTAACGGGATGCTTATGCTCCACGGTCCTTCGTTGTCGAGATTCTTGTCAGGTGCGAAGTGGCCTTGGGCATCGGTGGTGTTGAAAAGGCCGGCGAAGTTGGCACTGGTCGGGCTTTCGTCGAAGGCTGTTAGGGTGCCGGGATCGGCAATTCCTCTGACCGTCCAAGTGATATTCGAGGCGGTCTTGGCGCTGACCATTCTTCCGATGAAGTCAGTAGCGAGGATTGCGGTGATCGGGGCGGTGGTGGCGAGGGCCGTAGCTGAGTTTCCAGTGACATTCTGATTCGAACTCTTGTCCCGGGCGCGGACTCGGTAGCCATACTCGGTATCTGGAAGCAGTCCGCTGTCCACGTAGGTGGTGTCGTTCTGCCAGTCGCCGTCGTTTCCTCCTCCGGAGACGCACTCGAAGTAATACTCGACTCCACTCGGATCCGAAGCGGTGATAGCGGTCATGGTGATCGATGTTCCGTCAAAGGCGGCCGGCGGCGAAGCGAAGGACATCGGGTTTGGCAGCGGCGCGCTGAGATCCGGTGACAGCGGTACTGCTTGAGGGGCAAACACCTTCCGACTGTCGTCCTGATCTGCGACGGAAAGCCCATCGAGTTGGCCATCAGAATTACTGCCGGTTCCCATGATGGATCCGTCGGCGAGCTTGATCAGGGTGAAATGATATCCGCATTCGATACCGTTGGGCGTATTAGGCAACCCGGCAAGCACCTGAGGTGATCCGTAGGTCACTGGGGATGTGCTGCCACCTCCACACTGCCCTTCCAAATTCCTTCCCCACGCCGAGATTTGACCTCCGGTGCCGAGAGTTGCGGAGTGGAAATAGCCTGCGGTCACCGACGTGATGCCGCTGAGTCCGGGTATGGGAGCTAGGGTCGAGCTTGAATTGGTGGTGCCAAGACCCAACTGGCCGAAGGCGTTGTTGCCGGTGGCACGCACCGTGCCATTGGTTAGCAGGACGAGGGTGTGCTGCCCCCCGGCCGCGACCTTGGCAGCGGAGCTGACACCTGCGACCTGGGTCGGGACAAGTCGATCTGCGGTATTACCAAGACCGAGTTGACCGTGAGTATTGCGGCCCCATGTCCAGAGGGAGTTGTCCGTTTTCACTGCTGCGGAAAAACCGTCACCTGCCGACATCGAAGTCACGCCTGTTAGAACTACGACCGGTGTGGTGACATCAAGCAGGCCACCATTTCCGAGCTGACCGCTGCCGTTGTGACCCCAAGCGTAGAGATTGCCCGTGTCACTATCCAGTGCCAGGTAGTGGCGGTGACCGGCGGCGATGGCATCGATTCCAGTCAGGCCCGCTACCTGCATTGGGGTCGCTACCGGAGCGGGAGTACCGTGAGGTGTGGTATGCTGAAGTGTGGTCTCACCGAGAAACCAGACCGTGCCGTCGGACTTGAGCGCCAGGGTGCTGAAGCCACCTGCCGCGATATCACTGACTCCGTTCAGGCTGACCACGGTGGCGGGGGTTCCGGCGGGTGTTGTGCCGAGCTGGCCGTAGGTTCCATCGCCGAGTCCCCTGACAGATCCGCCATCGACACGGACGACATGGTATCCCCCGGCGGAAAAATCTGCGGCGTATGATGAAGCAAGGGAGCCGCATGCCAACATCAGCAAGCTGACGCCTGTGGAAAAAAGTTGGTGTCGTTTCATCCTACTGAGCCTCCGTTTTAAGCTGCGTGGTTAGGGCATCGAGTTCGCTTAGTTTCGAGGCATAGCGCAGGTCGCTGGCGAGATTGGTGCGCTGGTAGGGATCGACGGTGACATCGTAGAGCTGTTTCACGTTCCCGTTGTTCGGATAGCGGGTGTAGCTGAAGGACTCGGTACGCACGCCTTCGTTTCGGTAAACTCCCCCCCCGCCAGCTTGGGGATGATCATGGAAGAAAGCGGTCCGCCAGTCGGAGGGCGGGCTGCCATCGACGATGGATTTCAACGAGCGCCCCTGCATCACGCTGGGAATTGCTGCGCCCGCGTAATCAAGAATGGTGGCTGGGATGTCGATGTTGAGAACCATTTGGGAAACCCGCTTTCCCTTCTGAGTGGCGGGCAATCGCGGATCCATCACCACCATCGGCAAGCGGATCGACTCCTCCTGAATGTACCATTTTCCCGCCTGATGGCGCTCGCCTAGGAAGAAGCCGTGGTCGGAGCTGAGGATGATGATCGTGTTGTCCGCCACGCTGTCGCTGGTGTGGCCGTCATTGTTCGGGTCCTCCAGAGCCGCGAGAATCCGCCCGATCTGAACGTCCACGCCGTGGATCAGGCGGTGGTGCTTTTTGACGTTGTCTTGAAACTTCTGCTCGGTGCCAAAGCGGCTAATCCAACGGCTGGTGCCCTCCCCGGATTGGAAGATGGAGAGGTTTCCCTCGAACTGAGCCAAGGTATCGGTCTTGGCGTGAGGAATGGTGTCCGCCACATAGAGTGAATCGTAGGCCGGGTCATTCTGGAATGGATCGCTGGCTCCATCCTGCACGTGCGGCGCTTTCCAACTGACTTGCAGGCAGAAGGGCGCCGAAGTTGAATTCTTGGCCGGATCGACGGCATCCCCGATGAACTCCACGGCAAGGTCGCCCATGAATTTCGAGATATGCCGACCGTTGGCGGACTCGCCGTCGATGGTCTGATTGAAGTAACTTCCCTGGCTGTTGTAGCCCTTGTTGAAGTCATAGGTGCTGTAGAGACCGGTGAAGTTGTTGCCTAGTCCATGCTTGCCAATGAAGCCCATGTAGTATCCTGCGTCATCGAGCCGGTCGGGATAGGAGTTCGCCCACTTCGATGCGGAAAGATTCTGATTGAAGCCAGTGATGCCGTGCCGCTGCATGTGCTGGCCCATGAAGACGCTGGCCCGACTCACCATGCAGATCGCCGTGGTGGTGTAGGCACTTTCGAAGACGGTTCCTTGCTCCGCCAAGGTGTCCATGTTCGGAGTCGTGATCACCGAATTACCGGTGAAACCCGCCGCGTCCCAGCGCATGTCATCAAGGAATAGGAAGACGACATTAGGGGGATCCGCCTGAGCAGCGAGGGACGAGGCGAAAAAAATTGAAAGAAAGGTTTTCATCAAGAAGTTGAAACGAACCATCAAGCTCTTGAGAGCCTCGAAAACAGAGTCGTTCGAAGAGGCTTTCAAGAACCTTAAATTGATCTACCCCACGCCCCCCCCAATCGGCGCAAGGTTCATGCGGGGAGGAGGAACGGCGAGGGACTCGCTGGCCGTGTTTAGGCTTATTGAGTTTGCACACGGAAAAAGCGGTTGACAACGACGGGGAAGGTTATTGCCCCGTTGCCCATGCCGTCGGTGGTTGCGGTGGTCTCGATGGTGGAGAATCCGCTGGAAAGATCAGGATCGCTGGCGATGTCGTAGGTGGTGTTCGGCTCGCCGGTGAAGTTGATGGTGAAGTTGGTTCCATCGAAGGCGACGCTGTTGATCATGAGATTGCCGCCCCCAAGTACCTCGGAGAGGGTGGCGGCAAAGTTGCCCGCACCCACCGTGCCCGGGAAACTTTCAAGATAAAGGTCGAGGTTTCCTCCCGTGCCATTGTTCGACAGGAAGGTGCCACTGGTAGAATAGGGCGAATTCGGTCCATCATCCGTGAGGGTGAGAGTAAATGAGACTTCCCCGTTCGTGTCGTAGTCGGGACTGAGCGTGAAGCTGAAATCAAAGCTGACATCGCCGGTCCCGGCATTCTGGGTTTCGGTGAATCCTCCAGTTCCCTGAATATTCGTGGAAGCCGCGGCGCTGGTATCGAAAACCTGCTGCGGGTTCTGGATGTTGGGGCTGCGAGCGAGGAAACCCATGCCGTTGTCGTCGGCAGAACCTACTGCGGTTGCGCTTGCTGTGTTTGGGTTCAATACCACGCCGATCCAACCGTCTGCACCCAAACCAGCTGGGAAAGCGGAGGGGTTGGCGGTGGCGGTGAGGCGGAAGGTCTTACCCTTGTCGCTATTCGTGAAACGGCGCAAGGCACCGCTGGCGAAGGTCGTCGGGAAATTCTTGACCGCAGTACCGTCGAATACCAAGGGAGTAGCCGGGTAGCTGGTATTCAGTCCGGGGTCGGTGAGCGCCAGCACTTCGTCGCTGTCGCTGTAGCCATCACCGTCCGAGTCTGCCAATGCGGGATTGGTGATGAAGCCGTCGGTGCCGGGGATGACTTCCTCGCCATCAAGGATACCATCGTTGTCACTGTCAGGATCGGTGGGACTGGTGATGTCGCCTGGAGTAGATCCGGCGCTTGTTCCTGTCCAGATGTTCGCACTGCCGGAGACTTCCACCGGGTCGTTCAATCCGTCATCGTCGGTATCCACCTTGTCGGGGCGTGACTCATCGCCGGAGTTGGGATTCCCGTCGGGGCCGAGGTACTCGGCGAGATCGGAGAGGCCGTCGCCATCGAAATCCGCACCGGCGAGGCCGGAGAGGCTGGCGAGACCGGTGACGTTGAAGTCTCCCGCAGGAGAAATCCCAATAAAGGAATTCTCGTATCCGTCGGGCAGGTCGTCCTCGTCGGTATCGTCGGGGACTGTCAAATCGAGTCGGACGTTGTCGAAAAAGGATTGGTTGGCAGCCGTGCTGGCACCCCCCGTGCCGAAGGAATAGAGCAGGATTCCGATGTTTCCGCTGCGGGTGAGGTCGGAGGCTGTCACCGTGTAATCGAACGAAA